>DASQBH010000781.1:0-2141 GCA_035635315.1 Longimicrobium sp. | reverse complement strand
AAAGCTTGCAGCATGCCGACCCCAAGCTCGGTGGAAAACTCCGAGAACAATCGGCAATCCTCCTGCATACGTTGGTCAGGCTGCGTGCTGGACGGGCCAGCTAATGCGAGTTGATACGCTCGGTTTGGCCTCAGCCACACGTCCATGAGAACATGCGTCAGGCGCTCACGGAGGCGGATCTTCAAACGCTCCTGCAGCCAGGTCTGTGCGACAACCATGACAAGCAGAAATGCGACGACGGCTGAGCTCGACTTTGGCCATTTATGCTGGATAGCAGAGCGCTGCTGTCATTCGTTTCAGAACATCGATTTGGGATTTTGTCATGTTGGCGGGCCGGCGTGACGCGTTGGAAACTGCGGCGGCCCAGAGCGAGCGTCGGACGGCCGCCAGAGCATCGCTGAAGGTGATGGTGCGCTTGTTGTACCAAGCGGCACACCGCGGGCGAGCCAAGCGCCGAATAGCGGGATCATCGGTCCAGAGGCTCACCAGCGAGAACAGCCCCAGCAGGGCTGGTGTCGTGCGGGCGATCGCCTTGTCCGACCATTGGCGCTGCGTCTCCATCCCCAGGTGTCTGCGAGCCTCGGCAAAGGTCACCTCGGTGCTCCAGCGCCGCACAAACCAGCGCACAATCTCAAGAGGATCGGCCTCGAGGTCCGTGCACAGAAACGCCTGGGGCTTGAGCAGGCCGGCCACGTCGCGCACCAGAACATAGCGGATCGGCACGTGCTTGCCGGGATGGTGCCAGATCGCCGTGCCGGAGACGAACTCGATCAGGCGTTCGTCACCGCCGTACCAACCGTCGACCCAGACGCGCCGCCATGCCGTTTTGGGATGGGCCAGGCGTTCAGCCAGGCTCGGAAGACGCTGCCCGACAATGCGGGGGCGCCCTCGGGTTCCGGGCCGACGGCGCGGAGCCGGCGTGAACAGGCGCGCATCCAGACGCAGGCGCGTGATCATGCACAGGCGATGCCGAACCGCATTCAACAGGTCAATCGCCGCGAAACTCTGATCGGCCACCGCCACGATGCGCCGGTCTGGCAGCCAGCGGGCGACCTGGAGAAGAGCTTGCCGGGCCCAGTCCGTGAGCGCCTTGTGGCGCTGGCGATGCTCACGCGAGAAGCGCTCGGAGGGAGCCAACACGGTCAGGAAGGGCAAGGCCCACACGCGACCGGCCCATGAGATCGGGACGAGCAGCATGACGGACAGCCAGCGCAATCCCGAGGCTTTGACGAAATGGCCATGGGAGGAGCGGACCGGATCCCGGTAAATGCCACGAGCCTTGATCCGGCCACCCCAGCGGCGTTCGAGAGTGTCATCCAGCGCGATAATGACGGGCCCGGCCGGCACGAAGCTCGCCACCAGCAGGCCGAGCAGGCGACGCGCCACCTCGCGGCTGGACCACTGGTTGCGGTTGAGCACGCGGTGATAGTTC
The DNA here is from genome assembly GCA_035635315.1 of Longimicrobium sp. Lineage (GTDB taxonomy): Bacteria > Gemmatimonadota > Gemmatimonadetes > Longimicrobiales > Longimicrobiaceae > Longimicrobium. The sequence goes on along the minus strand of DASQBH010000781.1, from coordinate 709 downwards.
GTGAAGCTGCGGGTGCGGGCGAGGCCGACAACGGTGAGCATGGCCGTGACGGTGCGGCGCCCTGGTGTGAGAAGAGCCCCCAGAACGAGCACGAGGGCATGGCGGAAGGTTGGTCCGGTCAGGCTGGACCGGAACGGAGCCAGCCAGATGGACAGGAGGTCAGGAACATGGGGCTGGACGGGCATGGCCACGATCTCCCACAATCAGGCTCAAGAGCCTGGGAGGTCGCCATGGCCGAAATGGGTCGGACCGAGATCCTGACGCGCTATCGCCATCTGCGCGCGATCAGCACCCACCATCACAACGAGGCCCTGCGCTTTGTGCCGGATTCGGCTCTGATGGAACAGGCGCGTCGCTTAGGCCTCACGGTCGGAAAGATGCTGGTGGCCGAGAGCCTGGACGAGGTGACGTTGGCGTACGACCTGGCCCTCTACACCGCGCCGCCGGGCCGCTCGCGCGGGATGGAGCGCTATGTCCGCAACGCTGCCGCGACGCCCGGCTCGGATGAGGACGTGATGTTGCAGGCCCTTCTGCGGGCCCGCTTCTCGGTCTGGCGGATTGAGCGCCGGCATGAGACGGCCGGCTTGGTGGTGCTGGATCTCATGCGCCAGGAAGAGGTTTGGCTGGTTGACGAGCATCTGGAGCAGACGGCTCATCCTGGCACCTCGCTCGCGATGCGACTGAGCACACCGGAAGCTTTTGCGATGAC
>DASQBH010000780.1:0-6247 GCA_035635315.1 Longimicrobium sp. | reverse complement strand
GGCCAGCCCCAGCCCCACGCCGTCCATGGGGTTGTTCAGGCCCCGCCCCACCTGCACGAACGGCTCGAACGCCGTCTGCAGCTTCTCCGGCGCGATCCCCACGCCCGTGTCCCACACGCGAATGGCGACGGCGTCGTCCAGCGGCTCCACCCGAATGCCGATGCGCCCGCCGGCCGGCGTGAACTTGACCGCGTTCGTCAGCAGGTTCAGCAGGATCTGCTGCAGCCGCTCGGCGTCGGCGCGGCCCACCAGGTCCGGCGGGCACACGCAGCGCTCCAGCGTGATGCCGCGCGCGCTGGCCTGCGGCAGCACCATCGCCTCGGCCGCGCCCACGCTCTCCGCCACGTTCACGTCCGCCAGCGCGTAGCGTACCGCGCCCGCCTCCATGCGCGCGTAGCTGAGCACCTCGTTGATCAGCCGCAGCAGGTGCCGCTGGCTCTGCTGGATGCGCTGCAGGTCCTGCCGCTGCGCCTCGGTCACGGGCCCGCGCACCCCCAGCTCCACCAGCTCCGCGTATCCGCCGATGGCGTTCAGCGGCGTGCGCAGCTCGTGGCTCATCACCGCCAGAAAGTCGCTCTTGGCACGGTTTGCGGCCTCGGCCTCGTCCCTGGCGCGCCGAAGCGCCTCTTCCACCTGCGCGCGCTCGGTGATGTCCTGCCCGCTCCCCACCAGCCGCACCGGGCGGCCGCCCTCGTCGCGGAACACGCGGCCGCGCCCGTGCAGCGAGCGCAGCGTGCCGTCGGGGCGGACGATGCGGTGGTCGAAGGCGAACGTCTCGCCCTCCTGCAGCGCGCCGGCCACCACGCGCCGCACCCGCTCGCGGTCATCCGGATGCACCAGCTCCGCAAAGCGCTCGAAGCTCAGCGGCCCGGAATCGGGATCCACCCCGTAGACGTCGTACAGCTCCTCGCTCCACCAGAGCGCGCCCGTCTCCAGGTTCCACTCCCAGCTGCCGATGTGGGCGATGCGCTCCATCTCGCGCAGCAGCGTGTCGCTGCGCCGCCGCTCCTCCTCCGCGCGCACCCGCTCCGTCACGTCCACGTTCACGCCCACCATGCGCAGCGGCGCGCCCGCCTCGTCGTAGAAGAACTCCGCGCTCCCTTCGATGCTGCGCACCTCGCCGTCCGGCCGGCGGATGCGGAAGGCGAAGTCCATGTCGCGCTCGCGCCGCGCCATCACCGCCGCCATGTCGGCCTGCATGCGCGGCAGGTCTTCGGCGAGCACGAACTCCGCCCAGGCGTCGATCGTCCCGCCAAAGGTGCCCGGCCGCAGCCCGAACAGCCGCTCTTCCTCTTCCGTCCACGCCACCCGGCCGCTGGGGATGTCCCAGTCGAAGGTGCCGATGCGGGCGGCGCGCTGGGCCAGCCGCAGCCGCTCCTCGCGCTCGCGCAGCGCGCTTTCGCCCTCCTTCTGCTCCGTCAGGTCCAGGTGCGTGAGCACCACGTGCGTCAGCGCCCCCGCCGCGTCGCGCACGGGGTAGAGGTACGCCTGCGTCCACCGCACCCGCCCGCCGCCGTCCGTCGACAGCCGCGAGATGTCGTAGCGCACAGGCGGGGTGACCACGGTCTCGCCCTCGAAGGCGCGGCGGATGGAGGGGAGCGCGCCCTGCGCCTCCAGCTCCGGGTCCGTGAGGATGCAGTAGTCCGGCGGCGCCGTCTGCAGGGTGACGCCCCACAGCCGCTCGAACGCGGGGTTCACCGCCAGCAGCCGCCCCGCCGGGTCGTAGATGACCGTGCTGAGTGGCGACTGGGTGAACAGCGCCTCCGCCAGCCCACCGTCCAGCCCCACGGCCGGCGCGGACGCGGGCGCGATGGCCAGGTTGGGCAGGTGGATGCCGGCCGCCGGAGCGGAGTCTTGCGTGGTCATGCGGGTAGAGCACCCCGGCGGTGGAAAACATCGCCGGCGGAAGGAAGAACGCGCGGGGACCGTTCCGGAGGGGACGGACTGTTCGCGGGGTCATGGAAGGTAAAAGGATATGCCGCAGGATACAACGCGCGTCATCGATTCCGCGCACCGTCCACCGTGAACGTGAGGACGTTCTCCCCCTCTCCGTGAGGAACGAACGGGGAGGGGGCCGGGGGGAGGGGCACTGCGTCCGCGCCATCCGCCCCGCCCCGTGCATCGACGGATCACCTGATGCGCGATCTCGTGAACCGTCCCCTCGCACCACCGCGGCGGGAACGCGCCGGACGTCTCGCGCTCCGAGACTTTGCAAGATCGCGCATCAGGTGTTCGTGAAGGCTGGATCCGGTGCGCTTCCGGCAGGCATCGTCGCTGACCTGATGATGGGGATGAGCATGAGGGATCCTCCCAAAAAAAATTCACATGGCCCCTCACTGCGTCCGCACCATCCGCCCAACCCGACGTTCCACGCCCGATGTCCAACCCGAAACGGGGAAATGCTCCGCCGGCTTCGGGGATGCCGACGTCTGCGTCTCCGTCAGGCGGGGTTGGGCGGGGCCACGGGACCCTTGGTGTCCAGGTCCTTCTCCTCCACCGCCACCATGGGCCGGCGGGTGCGGAAGTAGCGCACGGCCTCGATCCCCAGCCCGCAGATCACCGCCCACGCCGCGCCCATCACGAATCCCGCCAGGACGTCGGACGGATAGTGGACGCCCAGGTACAGCCGCGACCAGCCGATCAGCAGGATCACCAGGATGGCCAGCCCCCAGGTGATCCGCTTGAGCAGCCGCGTGGGCGCCAGCCGGGCGATGAGGAACGCCAGCGTGCCGTAGACCACGATGGAGGTCATCGCGTGGCCGCTGGGGAACGACGCCAGCCCCACGTGGGTGGTGCGCCAGGGAAACACCTCCGGCCGCGGGCGGTTGAACGAGACCTTGAGCGCCGCGTTCACGAACCCCGCGCCGATCATCGACACCCACAGCAGCGCCGCGGAGTAGTGGTGGCGGCTGCTCCACAGGAACACGCTGGCGATCAGCACCACCATCCACACCACCACGCGCGCCCCCAGCGCCGTCACCTCCAGCGCCAGGTTGTCCAGCCAGGGCGCGCCCATCTGCTCCATCGCACGCAGGATGGTCTCGTCGATGTGCAGCGTGTCGCCCGCCATCACCCGCTCCGCCAGCGTGGCGAACCCCACTGCCGCCACCAGCACCACCACCAGGCCGATGATGAGAAAGACGCCCACGGCCTTGTAGAAGCCGTGCACGTGCGACCCGATCCACCGCAGCAGCCGGTAGAGCAGGTCGTGCAGGGGACGCAGCGGCCCTCCGCGGGGGAGCGTCCGGCGATCGTAGTCGGGTGGCTGGGTCCGCGGGCTCATGCCGCACACTCCGAGCACGCTCCATGCCGCACTTGCGTCCGCCCCGGTGCGGGCGGTACGCTCCCGGCATGATCCGGCTAGAGAAGGTGGTCAAGGAATTCGGCGGCCCCCTGGCCCGCCTGCGGGGCGAGCGGGTGCGCGCGCTGGACGGCGTCACCCTGCACGTGCCGCCGGGCGCCGCCGTGGGGCTGGTAGGGCCCAACGGCGCGGGAAAGAGCACCGTCATCCGCCTGCTGCTGGGCTACCTTTCGCCCACCGCGGGCGGGGTGCAGGTGGGCGGCATGCTCCCGCGCGACTTTGCCGAGCGCCGCGGCGTGGCGTACGTCCCCGACCGCGTCTCCCTTCCCCCGTCCTGGACCGTCCGCGGCGCGCTGCGGGCGTTCGCGGCCCTGGGCGAGGTGGACCGCCCCGCCGAGCGCATTCAGCGGGTGATGCGCAAGCTGGGGCTCACGGAGCTGGCCGGGCGCCGCGTGGCCGCGCTCAGCAAGGGGAACCTGCAGCGCCTGGCCATTGCCCAGGCGCTGCTGGGCGACCGCAAGGTGATGGTGATGGACGAGGGGACGGACGGGCTGGACCCGGAGTGGGTGGCCCGCGTGCGCGAGATGCTGGCCGAGTGGCGCCGCGCGGACCCGGAGCGCGTCCTGGTCTACGCCTCGCACGACCTGGACGAGGTGGAGCGCGTGGCCGACCAGGCCGTTGTCCTGTCCGAAGGCCGGGTGCGCGAGGTGGTGGACCTGCGCGGCGGGGGCGGACCCCTTCCCGCGTACCGGCTGGAGGTGGAGGGGGCGGACTGCGCCCGCCGCGTGAGCGAGGCCTTTCCCGGCGCGCTCCCCGTCGTCGGCGCCGCGCACGCCTTCCGCGTGGAGGCGGGCAACGCGCGCGACCTGACGCGGCGGCTGGGGACACTCATCGGCGCGGGCGCCATCGTCCGCTCCGTGGCGCCTGCCGAGGCCGGCTCCCTGCGCGAGCGCTACCGGCAGGGCCTGTCCTGGCGCACGGAAGGCGCCTCGCGCATCGCCGCCGCGGTGGACGACGCGTCGGCGTCGGACGCGGCGGAGCGGGAGGAGGGCGCATGATCCCCATCCTGCTGCGCGGAATGCTGCCGCGCCTGGCGATGGTGGCGCTGCTGTGCGTCGCCTTCTTTTTCCTGGAGCCCGGCTTTCACACCCACGAGGGCGGCGCGTCGGAGGAGTTCTCGCTGGACCTGGGGTACATGGGGATCGCCGCCAGCCTGGCCAACCTGGCCGGGCTCTCCATGCTGGTGCTGCTGGGCGGCTTCATCTCCAACGACCGGCGGCAGGGCTACTACCGCCTGTACTTTTCGCACCCCACCCGGCCCCTCGCCTTTTACGCGCTGCGCTGGGGGCTGGGGCTGCTGCTGGCCATGGTGGCCGCCACCCTCTTTCTGGTCTTCGGCCAGCTGGCGGCGTGGGGGCGCTTCGAAGGGGGATGGAGCGGGCTGTACCTGGCGCTGCTGGCCGCCGTCGCGTACGGGGGGATGATCGCGTTCCTCTCCGTCGCCCTGGCGCGTGGGGACGCGTGGGTGGCGCTGGTGCTCTTTCTCTTCAACTACTTCTGGCTGTACGCCATCTCGCTGGGCGTGCAGCCGCTGCCGCGCGCGCTGAACGACGCCGTCTCCATCCTGCTCCCCCCGCAGCTGGCCCTGAACGACATTTACGACGGGCTGCTTCGCTTCGAGATCGCCTGGGGCGCCAGCGCCTTTGCCGCCGGCTACGGTGTGTTCTGGCTGCTGATGGCCGGACTGCTCCTGCGCCTGCGCGACTGGCCGTGATCCATCTCCGCAAAAGACCGCGGGGGTGTTCCTGCCACGCTTCAGTACCAGATCCGGGAAGAGCGCTGACTTCCTGAGCATCCATGGCGGAAATGCAGCCATGCCGTTCCGCCGTCGAGATCATTCGGTCGCGCGCAGCCGGTTGCGTGTGGGTTCAGGGTACGCGCGGCGTTCCCCCAGCTGATCGCCCTGATCGTTCAGGTTTGGCAACACCTTTCCAGGAAATCACGAGGGTATTTGCGGGTGGTGTCATCTGAAATCAAGAAGCAAGAAGCAAGAAGCAAGAAGCAAGAAGCAAGAGGACGGGCCCGCGATCCGCGGGACCCGTCCTGTTCTTTCCCCCGAGCGGCGCGGGTCAGCCGGCCAGACCCACGCGCGCGGAGGACGTCTCCATCAGCGCCGGCACGCTGGTCCCGCGCCGGGCCAGCCGGTACCGGTGCACGGCCACCATCACCATGCCTGCCGTGATGAGCGTGCGGTACAGGTGCACCTCCCACGGCCGAGGCGTCCACACGCCTGGAATGTTCACGCGTGAGAACGCGGCAAACCACAGTACGTTCAGCGCCAGACTGAACGCGTACAGGCTGAGCGCCAGCCACAGGCTGCGATCGATGCGGGTCGTGGCCACCCCCACCAGCAGGAGCGCCAGCAGCACCACCAGTTCCAGCACGTCCCACACCGCCACGGCTGAATAGTGGGCCAGCTCCTGCAGCCGTTTCTCGTGCCACCCCACCAGCGCACCCAGCAACAGCCCGGACGCCAGTACCGCGACGGCGCCACGGTAGAACCTCGTGGCCAGCGTGGTGGCCCGGCGCAGCATGAAGAACCCCAGAACGCCGCAAAACCCCAGCAGCATGCCTGTGCGACTGTGGTTGAACACCGGGCTCCAGACCATGTAGCTGTCCCACACGGTGGACTGCGCCCCCCGGACGATCGCCACGGTGCCGAACACCACCTGCACGGCCATGCTGGTGGCGTGCACGGTGAACGCCGCCCCGGTGAGCAGCCACGCCACCCGGTACGGGTGTGGCGCACTCGCCGCGGCGTGGTGTACCCGGATCGCCATGATGCCGAACAACAGATAGCAGAGGATCGCCGCGTACTGCAGCAGCAGAGTGGTCATGGGTCTCGCGGGTGTTCGGCCGTGCTGCGCCGGATTACTCGATGCAGTT
>DASQBH010000779.1:0-4163 GCA_035635315.1 Longimicrobium sp. | reverse complement strand
ACTTCTGCTTCCGTACCGGCGTGATGACCAGCCGGCCTTCCTCAATCGTCAGGTCGACATCGGCTCCCGAAGCCAGCAGCGTTTCCGCAGCAAAGGACTTCGGGATCCGCAATGCCAGACTGTTGCCCCACTTCTGGACTTGCACACGCATACATGCCTCCTTGTATCTACGTTGAAGATACATTTAGAACGGTTTTTGATCAATACTGGTGCTTCCTCACCACTCCGCCTCGTCGCCGATCGGCTGGCCGGGGGGGAGGTCGGGGAGGGGCAGGCGCGTGTCTGCCGTCCAGGGGCGCTCCAGGAAGCGCCCGATCTCGCCGGCCAGCAGCGCCTGATGAGCGGCCACCGGGGCGCGGCGCACCAGGTCCTCCCGGGAAAACGTCAAGTGGAGCCGCGTGAGCTGCAGCTGCGCCAGTGCCCGCACCTGCGGCATCTGCGCGTCGGCGGCGAGCACCATCAGCCGGCGCACGATGGCGTACTCGATGCCGCGGTCGATCTCGGCCAGGTACGGGTCGTCGTGGTCGCGCGCGAAGGTGGCCGCCATCAGCCGGTCCAGCGTCCAGTCGAAGCCGGGGAGCGTGCGGTCCATCGCGTTCTGCTCCACCAGCCGCGCCGCGCGCTCCGGGTTCAGGATCAGCCCGATGGTGAGGTCCGCCGCCGAGACCGCCGGCGACACCGCGTCGAACGTCATCCCCGTGTAGCGCCCGAACAGCTCGCGGTGCGTGCCGTAGGTGAACGGGCGCGGGGGGATCAGCCCCAGGATGGAGCGCGGCATCGCCAGCTCCGCCGGGTCCAGCGTCGCCAGCAGCGCCTCGAAGGCGGCGCGCTGAACGTCGCCGGTCACCGCGCGCAGCGGCACCTGCTCGTCGCCGCGCAGGGCGTAGGTGTACTCCTGCCCGCCCAGCACCTTGGCCGCCGCCTCCGTCTGGTAGCGGTGGTGCAGGTACAGCGGCACCAGCACCTCCTCCAGCGTGGCCATCGGCCGCCCCGCGCGGATGGCCCGCTCGCCGAAGCGCTCCAGCGCGGCGCGGCGCACGCGCAGCACGCGCCGCAGCTCCGCCGCCGCGTCGGTGCCGTTGTCCCACAGGTGCGCCTGCGGGTGCACGCTCCCCGGCGCGCGCGCGTCCTGGTCCGTAAGGAAGGTGATGCCGCGCGCCCGCGCGTCGCGCAGCATCCCCTCCAGCGCCGTGCGCTCGTCCGTCCCCGCGGGAAAGTCCTGGTACCCCCAGGTGATGGCCAGCTTGTCCCACGGCCCGATCTCCGCCGTGTACGCCTCGGACAGGTCGATCGTCCCGTCCTCGCGCAGCCGGGCCAGGGGATGGGGATAGTCCATCACCGAGGCGCGGTTCTGCGTGCTGCTTACGTAGTTGTGCGCCAGCCCCAGCGTGTGCCCCACCTCGTGCGCCGACAGCTGTCGGATGCGGGCCAGCGCCATCCGCTCCATCTCCGGCGGCACCTCCGCCCCCGTCTCGTACGGCGCCAGCAGCCCCTCGGCCAGCAGGTAGTCCTGCCGCACGCGCAGGCTTCCCAGCGTCACGTGTCCCTTGATGATCTCGCCCGTGCGCGGATCCGTCACCGTCGATCCGTAGCTCCAGCCGCGCGTGGACCGGTGCACCCACTGGATGGTGTTGAAGCGCGCGTCCATGGGGTCGATGCTGTCGGGCATGACCTCCACCCGGAACGCGTTGCGGTAGCCGGCCGCCTCGAACGCCTGGTTCCACCACCGCGCGCCGTCCAGCAGCGCGCCGCGGATCGGCTCCGGCGCGCCCGCGTCCACGTAGTAGACGATCGGCTCCACCGGGTCGCTGACCGCCGCGCCGGGGTCGCGCTTCTCCAGCCGGTGGCGGCTGATGAAGCGCTGCGTGATCTCCTCGCCCACCGGCGACGAGAAGTCGTAGTAGTCGATGCCGAAGTAGCCCGCCCGCGGGTCGCTGCGGCGCGGCTCGTACCCCGGCGGCGGCAGCGCGACGAACGAGTGCCGCTGCCGCACGCTGATGGCCTCGGGCGTGGGCGTCACGTCGCGCACGAACCCGCCGGGGTTGTCGCCCGTGAACGTCAGCGTCGCCTCGATCTCCGTGTTGCGCGGAAACGCCTTGGTGTTCTGCAGATACAGGGCGCTGCGCGAGGCGTCCAGCTTGTAGTCTCCCTGCCGGGCGCGGCGCAGGGCGGGGACCACCCCGTGCGCGTCGCGCAGCACGAAGTCGGTGGCATCCACCAGCACCCGCCCGTCCGACTCGGCCTTGACCTCGAACCCCCACAGCACCGACTGCGCGAACGACTCCTCCACCGCGCGCAGCTCCGCCGGGTTCTGCGTGGTGGCGCGGTACCCCTGGTTGGGCTGCACCATCAGCACCCGCGGCCCCACGCGTTCAAAGCGCACCAGCCGCTCGCCGCCCAGCTGCCCGCGGTCCAGCCCGATGTCGTTCGATCCCACCCCGGCAGGGAGGGAGACGACGTAGATCAGCTCCTCGCCCGTGCGCGGGATCTCCAGCCACAGCTTGCCCGTGGCCGACTCCCAGTAGACGGGGAGAAACCCGTCGCGCCGCTCCATCGACCGCGTCTTGTCGGCGATGGACGGGAGCGGAGTTTGCGCGCGGAGCGGAACGGCGCAGAGCGTGGCCAGGCACAGCGCCGCCAGCGCCATGAAACGCGGAGTCGATCGCATCGTACAGGAGCGGGGACCGGGGTCGTGTGGAGGCGTACAGGATGCAAACAATAGTTGCGCAACCCGCGGTCCGGCAACTGCTTTGCCGGGGTGGCGCAGATGACCGCCCCCGGTTGGACACCGTACGAACCAGGTGGGACGCATGCGGATCGATGGCGGCGGGCTGCGGCTGGTGGTGACCGACTACGCGCCCGGTGAACGGATGGCGCCGCACTGGCACCCGGGCACCCAGGTGAGCATGGTCCTTCGCGGCGCCGTGGAGGAGGGCGTCGGCGGCCGCGAGCACCAGGGGACGGCTGGTGCCGTGGTGGTGAAGCCCGCGGGAACGGTGCACCGCAACGTGTTTGGCCCCGCGCCGGTGCGGATGCTCAGCATCAACCTCGTCTCCGTGGGGGCGGATGCGGAGGATCGGCTGGCGGCGCTGCAGGCGTGGCGGTGGGTGGAGGGCGGCCCCGCCTCGCGCGCGCTCTGGCGCCTGCTCTCCGCCGCCCGCGCGGAGCCGGAGGGCGCGCCGGCGCTGCTGGCGGACGGCTTTTGGGAGATGGTGGATGCGCTCGAGGCGTACGGCGCTTCGCCCGCATCGGCCATCGACCCGCCCGCCTGGCTGCGCCGCGTCCGCGACCGCCTGCACGACTGCGCCGGCGCCGCGCCCCCCGTCCGCGACCTGGCCGAAGCGGCGGGCGTGCATCCGGTCTCCCTGGCCCGCGCCTTTCGCCGCGCGTACGGCGTCCCCGTCACCGAGTACGCCCGCCGCCTGCGCCTCCGCGCCGCCGCGGACCGCGTCGCATCCACGGCGCTGCCCCTCGCGCGCGTTGCGTACGAGGCCGGCTTCGCGGACCAGGCGCACCTCACCCGCGAGCTGCGGCGCGAGACGGGCCTGACCCCCGCCGCCCTCCGCCGCGCCGCCGCGACTCCGCCGATCCAGGCGGTCCCTGCAGTGGCGTGATCGTCAGGGGTGCGCTCAACCCTCTGCCTTACAACCAACCTCCCCCAGGGGCTTTTGGGGGAGGTGGGCGAGTGGTGCTCGCCCGGAGGGGGCGCCGCGGGTCGCGCCGAACTCGGCCCGCGCTCCAGAATCAGGACCTGCCCGAAACCTGCATCACCGCGAACAGCAGGTTTCATCCGTTCAATACACGCCCCTCTCGACCGTGCAGCATTGGCGCAGCGGACCGGGCCCGCGCAGGCCCCGCCCCTCCACCGAACGGACCGGAGAGCCATTCATGCGCACCTCGCGAGCACTTCCCATGGCCATCGCCGCCGCCGTCCTGACTGCCGCCTGCGGGCCGGAGCCATACTCCTCGCCCAGCCACCGCGAGCCGGACTACCTCGAGCAGATTCTTCCGCTCACCGGCGGCCGCGGGGTGGACGTGGTCCTCGAGATGCTCGCCAACGTGAACCTCGATCGCGACCTCGACGTGCTCGCGCCGCGAGGCCGGGTGGTGGTGATCGGCAACCGCGGCCGGGTGGAGATCGATCCCCGCAAGCTGATGACCAG
>DASQBH010000778.1:0-8567 GCA_035635315.1 Longimicrobium sp. | reverse complement strand
AGGTGTGCAGCATGCAGAAGGTGGCGAACGACACCAGGTTGCGGCGCACCGCCGCCTCGTGCCCGTGCGGCAGCGTGGCCCACCCGGCCTCGCGCGCGCCGGTGGCGAACACCTCGGCCGTGGGGACCTTTCCGGGGGGCGTCTGAAAGAAGTGGGCGCCGGCCAGCGCCGCCCCCAGCTCCACGTAGTGGGCCTGGTTGCGCTGGTCTATGCCGCCCGGGCGGTTCTCGGTGTTGGTCTCTACCCGGTCGGGCGCGCCCACCAGGTAGATGCGGTGGTAGCCGGAGCTGGCAAAGGCGTAGTGGTACAGCGCGGCCTGCGTGGCCAGCGGGTGCAGCGCGCTGTCGGGGTCTCGGCTCTGCCCCTCGGGGAAGGAGAAGTACGGCGCCACCTGCACGCACCCCATGCGGATCTTGTCGTGCAGCTTGGGGAGCACCTGCTGGATCAGCGGGGGCACGGTGGGGAGCCCCGAGGCGCCCGTGCCGCCGAACACGGAGCCGTACACCAGCAGCCTCGTCTCGTCCTTGCCCTGCGCGGACGCCCGCAGCGCCCGGAAAAAGAGGCGCAGCGGGTCGGCGTTGTTCGCCTCCTCGCCCTCCTTTTCCGCCGCCGCGGTCTCCAGCGCCCGGCGCAGCGTGCGCAGCAGGTCCAGCGAGCCGATGTGCGCCCGGCCGATGTAGCCCTTCTCGAACGAGAGGTCCAGGTCGTCCTGGTCGTACAGCAGCTGCAGCAGCTGCTGGTGGCCGGGTTGCTGGCTGGTGTAGTCGATGAGCGTGCTGAACTGCTGGTGCTGGTTGGGATACTCCCACAGGAACGACTCGGGACCCTTCTCCTCGTTCAGCGGGGTGGAGAAGAAGGCACGCCCTTTGGGGTCGGGCCTGACCTGCGCCTGCAAGGCGTAGTACCGCTGCAGCTGCGCGTGGGCCAGGTCCACGTTGCCGTTGGAAGCGTCGGGGTCCACCAGCAGCACGTGCACGGGCTCGCGGATGCTGCGCGAGGCGCAGAGGTATGCCAGCGCTTCGGCGCAGCGCACGCCCGTGCCGCCGAACGCGATCACGAAGTTACGCGCCGCCATGCTTCACGCTCCTTCCGGGGGCCGACGGGGGAGGGAGCAGGGCGTAGCGTCCGCCCCAGTTGGCGCCGCGGGTCACGGCCGCGTAGGTGAGCGCCGTGGCGGCCGCGGCGGCGCCCAGCACCCCGAAGAACTTTCCGCTGGCCGCCAGCTGCAGAAAGCGGTTGACGGCGGTGAACGGGACGAACGAGGCGGTGGCCGCCCGGGCAAAGAAGAGGATGGCCGCGAGCACCACCATCGCGATCATCGTCCAGAACCCCCAGCTGGCCACCCGCGACAGAAAGGTGGACGCCACCTCGTGCGGCTGGTGCCGCAGCCTGCGCTGCGCCATCACCCCCGAAATCGCGCCGGCGACCAGGCCAAAGATGGCTACCATCACCACCTGGTCCACGTACCATTCCTCCATGCGTTCGCCCAGCACGTCGGGGATGATGGGGACGGAGAACACGAACATCCCCAGCAGCGCCAGCAGCAGCCCGATCCCCGCGGTAAACCAGAACGTCTTCATCATTCAGCCCCCATCCTGGATCGTAAGGAAGAGCGACGCGGGACGCGGACCCCGCGCGAACTGGCTGCGGACCAGATGCTCCACCAGCCATGAAAAGCGGTAGGTGCGGTTGAACTGCGCCTTGTCGGCATCCGATTCGGTGGAAAGCGAATCCAACTCCGGCCTGAGCGCTCCGGGACGCGGGGTGAGCCGGAGGTGGTAGAACCCGAAGAGCGTACCCGGCTGGTCGCGCGGGACCGTGCCGTGCAGCGGCGTTACGGACCCGGTTGCCCCCGGCGCCGGCTTTCCCAGGGTGAACGCCGCGGGCTCGGGGAGCGCCCCTTCGGTACCGAAGTCCTGCCCGTCCCACCGGCGGTAATTGGCCGAGAGCGCGGCTTCCACCGCGCGCAGCGGGTAACCGTCCCGGACGGTACATGCATAGTCGGCCACGTGGGCCGGATTTTCCGCCATCTGCCGGTGCACCGACGGCGGCACCAGCGCCCACGGGGGAGAAGACGTCTCCCGCTGCGCCCCCAGCCTGCGCCGGATGCTGCAGGAAAACGGGGCCGAGGGAAAGCGGAGTGTGGCCTTCGGCTGCAGCGACGGGGAAAGCTTCGCGAGCGTCTCGTCCACGTCTTTCTCGCTCGGGGCCAGCACGAACACGTAGAACGGGCGGTCCGGCACGTCCACCGGGCCCATCCAGGCGCCCCGCTGCTCCGACCACGCCTCGCCGGCAAACCGGCCGCGGAAGGCCAGGATGGCGAGCGCGCGCCCCTTCGCGAGCCATGCCTGCAGCGCGCGGACGGACGGAGACGGCGTGGCTGCGCGGGTAGCGGACTGCACACCGTCGGAGAAGTACACGTTGACGCGGGCCGTGGAGTCGGCCTCCATCAGCGTGTACAGCTCGTAGTCGGGGTTCTGCAGCCGCCGGAAGGCATCCGGGCAGTGGACGGAGCGGTCCAGGGAGCGCTCCTCCACCAGGGGCGCGCCGGTCGCCGACTCGCCGAACAGGTGCACGCTCGTGATCCCCAGGTCGTTGGCCATCCGGTCCAGCACCTGGTCGAACTCCGTCGCGGTGGCGCTGCATCCCACGAACCCGGCCATTGACCGCGAGGCGTCGACGTACAGCCGCGTCTCGCCGCCCTCCACACCCTTCGGCGGCGCGGGCGTGCTGGCGGCCGCGCCCGAGTCCGCCCGCGCCAGCTGTTCGGCCAGCTTTCGCGACGCGTTCGCTACGCGCGTCGCTTCATCTTCACCACAACCGGTCAGGGTGATTGTGCACGCGCTCGCGACGAGCAGGGCTTTCAGGGCACGGGCGTGCATGATGGGTCCAGGGCTGCGTGAAACCATCCACCGAACGGAGGAGGTCGGGGAGTTCTGCACGGGTGGCGGAGTTTGCCGGAATGGGATTGGAGCGGCCCGGTAAAGGGCGAGACCGGGCGTGGAGAACCGCACCGCCGCCCGAAACTGTATCGCCAGTTTCTGCCGGACGCAAGGTTGTCGGCAAAGGACTGCTACCGAACTGTACCAGGCGAGAGGACGCCCGGGTTTTATGCACGTCGGCTACCGCCGGGAGGCGGCGGCTCAGCGAGCGCGGGTGAGGGTGACGGCCTGGCGGCCCGTCCCGTTCAGCAGTGCGAGCTCATGGCCAGGCCCTCCTGCGCGTCCACCAGCGGGGCGCGGTAGTCGCCCGTAAAGCAGGCGGTGCAGTACGTCTCGCCGCCGTCGCGCACGCAGTCGATCATCCCCTCGGGCGACAGGTACCCCAGCGACTCCACCTCCAGGTACTCGCGGATCTCCTCCACCGAGCGGTTGGAGGCGATCAGCTCCTCGCGCGTGGGCATGTCGATGCCGTAAAAGCAGGGCCAGCGCACCGGCGGCGACGCCAGGCGAAAGTGCACCTCCTTCGCCCCCGCCTCGCGCAGCATCTGCACCAGCGCGCGGCTGGTGGTGCCGCGCACCAGCGAGTCGTCCACCACCACCACGCGCTTCCCCTCCAGCACCTCGCGCACGGGGCTGAACTTCATCCGCACCTTGAAGTCGCGCCCCGCCTGCGTGGGGGTGATGAAGGTGCGGCCCACGTAGTGGTTGCGGATGAGCCCCAGTTCGAAAGGGATGCCGGAGCGCTCGCTGTAGCCCACCGCGGCCGAGTTGGCGCTGTCGGGGACGGAGATCACGATGTCGCCCGGCGCCGGCTCCTCCTCGGCCAGCTTGCGGCCAAAGGCGCGGCGCGCGCGGTCCACCGTGTATCCCCACAGCTTGGTGTCGGGCCGGGCGAAGTACACCAGCTCGAACACGCACGGCTGCGGCTCGGCCACAAAGCGGGGAAGGCGCCGCACCTGCTCGATCTCTCCGCCGCGGATGCGGATGAGCTCGCCGGGCTCCACGTCGCGCACGTAGCGGGCGTGGATGATGTCCAGCGCGCAGGTCTCGCTGGCCACCACCAGCCCGCCCGTGGGGAGCGAGCCGATCACCAGCGGGCGGTAGCCGTACGGGTCGCGGGCGGCGAACAGCGTGTCGTCCATGGTGATGAGCACGCAGTACGCGCCCTCCAGCTGCGACAGCGCGTCCATGATCTGCTCGTCGGCCGTGGCGGCGCGCGAGCGGGCGATCAGGTGCACGATGACCTCGCTGTCGATGCTGCTCTGAAAGAGCGCGCCCTCGTTCAGCAGCTTTTCGCGCAGCAAGTTGGCGTTGGTGAGGTTGCCGTTGTGCACCAGCGCCAGCTGCCCGGCGCGAAAGGTCTCGCGGATGGGCTGCGCGTTCTTGAGCCCCGCGCCGCCGGCCGTGCTGTAGCGGATGTGCCCCACCGCCACGTCGCCCGGCAGCTCGGCGATCTGCGCGGGCTGCAGCGCCTCCGACACCAGGCCGGCGCGGCGCACGCGGTGGCTTTCGCCCGTCGCGGTGTCATAGCTGGCGATGCCGGCCGCCTCCTGCCCGCGGTGCTGCAGGGAGTACAGGCCCAGGTAGGCCAGCTGGGCGGCCTCGGGGTTTCCGGAGAGCGCGACGATTCCACACACGAGAAAAGCACCGCCGTCTGCAGGTGGCCGCTCCGCCGCGCGGAGCGAGGGGGGTGAAATCTAGAGCCTGCCCATACCCCGCGGCAACGGAACGGGTCGCATCCGTCCTTCATCATCGGCACGTCCAGCGGAAGAAAAGACGGCCTCACACGGGGTCAACGGAGTAAACGGAGTTTTCTCGTGCCTTGTCCTCCGCCTCTCCCGTGACCTTCTTGTAACGGGAAAAGCGTAATGGTACAGAGGAACAGAGAAAAGCCAGAGATACAGAGGAAACCGATCTTCCTCTGTATCTCTGGCTGTTCTCTCTGTACCCCAACCTTTTTGAGGAATGGGGATGGAGCGGCGGGGCGTCTTCTTTGACTCCGTTGACTCCGTGTGAGGCCAGTCTTGTAAAGGCGAGGAACGCCGAAGGGGCGGGGCACCGGATCCGGCGCCCCGCCCCCTGGGACTGCGTCTCGCTACGCCGCGATCAGATCACGCCGGCCGCGCGCGCCACGTTGATGCGGCCCTTGCCGTACGCCGGGTCCGTACCCTCCGGGCCCAGGTCGTCGGCGGTCTGCTGCAGCCGGGCGCGGATCTGCGCGGGGCTGCGGCCCACGTCCTCGGCGATGAGCGCCGCGGTGCCCGTGACGTGCGGCGCCGCCATGCTGGTGCCGTTCAGCCCGATCACGAAGGTGCCCGTCTGGCACACCGGCACCTGCAGGCTGAAGCGCGAACACGCCGCCCACACCTGGCGCTGGTTGCCGCCCGGGGCCGCCACGTTGATGGCCGAGCTGCCGTAGTTGCTGTAGCCGGCCAGCGCGTCCACGTTCACGAACGGACCGTTGATGCCGCCCGAGGCCGTGGGGCCGGTGGCGCTCACGCAGATCACGCTGGGCGCGCTGCAGTACGCCTTGTAGCCGTTGCCGTCGTGGTCCATGTCGATGCCGCTGTTGCCGGCCGAGACCACCACCGTGGTGCCCTTGCGGTGCGCGTAGTTGAACGCGTTGTTGATGACGGCCAGGAACGACGGCCCGTTGCCGCCCGAGGCGCTGGCGTCACGCCGGTTGAAGGGGCCGCCCAGGCTGAGGTTGGCCACGTGCACCCCCAGGTCGGCCGCGTGCACCACCGCCGCCAGCACGCCGCTGGTGGGGCACTGCCCGTTGACGTTGCACACCTTGAGGCCCACCAGCGTGACCCCCGAGGTCACGCCCGCGGCCGCCAGGGCGTTGCTGCTCACCGTGGCGCCCACGTGCGTTCCGTGGTAGTGCAGGTCGGCCACCTTGTGCGCGGTGGGGAAGAAGGTGGTCACCAGGGCGTCGTCGCTGGGCACGAACGACTTGGAGTTGACCAGGTCGACCCGGCCCGCCAGGTCGGGGTGGGTGTAGCCCAGCCCGGTGTCCAGGATGGCGACCTTGATGTTGGACGATCCGCGGCGCCCCGCGGCCCAGGCCACGTCGGCCTGAATGGCGCGCAGGTGCCACTGGCGGGGGAAGAAGCTTGCGGTGTTGGGCGCGGAGGGGCTCTCCACCGTGGCGTCGGACTGCTCCACCTCGCCCATGATGGGCGACAGCACCGTCATGTCGTCGGCTTCTACCGCGGCCACGCCGGCCGAGGCGCCCAGCTGCGCCGCGGCCTCGGGGGTAAGCCCGGCCACCGCGCCAATGCCGGCGCCTCCGTGGGCAAACACCACGGTGCCGCCCAGCGCGGCCACGTGGCTCTCGAACCCGGCGGGCACGCCGTTGCCCTTGAACAGCACCAGGTAGCTGCCGTCGATGGGGGACGTGGTGCCGGTCGAAAGCGACGGGGCGCTGGTGGACGCCAGCGGCGTGTCGGGGGTGCGGATGTCGTCGCAGGCGGCCAGACCGGCGGCGGCTGCGGCGACAAGGGTGAGCAGACGAGCGGAGGTGTGATTCATCATTCCTCGACCTGTGAAGGAAGTTCTTTCCGCGGAGCGGAGAAGAAACCCTCTTCGGCAACCGGGCGGTCTCCCGCTGCGGAGATCCCTGGCTTTGCGGACCGGCCTCGCGACCGGGGTGCGTTTGTCGGAAGGAGCGGGGGCCTGCGGTGTGTCACCTGCGGAAACGGGTGGGGGTTCGGCCGATAGTCACCTGCGGCGGAGGGGGACGGACAGGGCGCATCCGCGGCTCCGGGGGGAGCGGCGAAGGGGCCCGGAAACGGCGGGATGCTCGTAAGGGGGATCATCCCACGTTCGGGATGCTGCGCATGATGCAACCGGCGGGCGCTCCGGTCAAGCTTTTTAGCACCCGGCTTCCGTAGCAGATTCAGCGGCATTCACTCGGGTGATCCCTTGTGAGCGCCTGAAGCCCCGTCTCGTCGGCACCTCAGCGGCGCCGGGACGGGGCTTTTCGCAGGTCCGCACGCGGCTCCTACTGATTGCGATTCTGATCGGGCAACGTGCCGTCCGCCCGCGGAGCGAATGATGCCCATCGTGAATCTGATCGGGCAACGTGCCCGTCCGCCTGCGGAGCGAATGAATTCGCCGCTGGAAATGCGCAAAGTCCGCCTGCGCGGACTCGGCGGCCAAGCGGCGTGCGGCGTCCCGGGCACCCGTGCGTCCGCAACCGGGAGATCACCGGACTCGATCCGCCATCGGCGACACCCGTCCGTTCACACCATCACACCATCACACCATCACCTACTCCTGCCCGTGCTGGACGACGGACTCCAGCGACGTCTCCACGTCGGCCACGCTCCCCTCCATCCGGCGCGGGATGGCGTTCTCGTAGACGTGCGCCAGCTCCGAGGCGGGCGCTTCGATGCTGCCCCCGCGGGTGCGGACGATGAAGGTGGCGAACGGCGCGCCCACGGTGCCGATGCGCCGCGCGGGAACGCCGTGCTCGGCCGCCTTTGCCAGCACGTCCTCCACGTCGCCGTCGGCGCAGCTGATCACCACGCGCCCCTGCGCCTCGCCGAAGAGCAGGGCGTGGGGCGGGAGCGCGTCGTCCAGCTCCACCTCGATCCCCAGCGGCGCCGCGGGGTCGGCGATGGCGCTTTCCGCCAGGGCCACGGCCAGGCCGCCCTCCGCCGTGTCGTGCGCGGACTGGATCCAGCCGCTGCGGATCATCGACAGCAGCGCCGTCTGCAGCCGCACCTCGCCGTCCAGGCTGATGGCGGGCGCGTCGCCGGCCACGCGGCCGTGGATCACCTTGAGGTACTCGCTGCCGCCGATCTCGTCCGTGTTCGTCCCCAGGAGGATGATGGCGTCGCCGGACTCGCGAAAGGCGCTGGTGGTGACGTGCGCCACGTCGTCGATCACCCCCACCATCCCGATGGTGGGCGTGGGATAGATGGCGCCGCGGGGGTTCTCGTTGTACAGGCTCACGTTGCCGCCCGTGACCGGCGTCTCCAGCGCCGCGCACGCCTCGCCGATGCCGCGCAGGCTCTCCGACAGCTGGTGGTAGACCTCCGGCTTGAGCGGGTTGCCGAAGTTCAGGTTGTCGGTCACGGCGCGGGGAAGCGCCCCCGAGCACGCCAGGTTGCGCGCCGCCTCGGCCACGGCGATCTGCCCGCCGCGGTAGGGATTGAGGTAGACGTAGCGCGCGTTGCAGTCCACCGTAGCGGCGATGGCCTTGCGCGTCCCCCGCAGCCGGATGACCGCCGCGTCGCTGCCCGGACCGACGACGGTGTTCGTCCGCACGGTGCTGTCGTACTGCTCGTAGACCCAGCGCTTGGAGGCGATGGTGGGCGAGTCGAGCAGCCGCAGCAGCGTCCAGGTGGGGTCCGCCTCCTCCGCCTTCGGCTGCAGGGTGGACAGGTCGGCGGCGCGGAACTCGGTGATCTCCGGCGACTCCACGCCCTGGCGGGTGTAGGTGGGGCAGGCGTCCACCAGCGGCTCGCCGGGGATGTCGACGACGACGACCCCGTTCTCGCGCACCACGTAGCGCCCCGTCTCCGTCACCCGGCCGATCAGCTCCGCATCCAGGTCCCAGCGGCCCAGGATGGCGCGCACGTCCTCCTCGCGCCCCTCCTTTGCGACGACGAGCAT
>DASQBH010000777.1:0-2081 GCA_035635315.1 Longimicrobium sp. | reverse complement strand
GGGCAACGCGCGCACGGCCCTGCTCGCGTGGCTGCACGCGCGCGCGGCGGGCGGCGCGTTCGTCATGCGCGTGGAGGACCTGGACTTCGGACGGGTGCGGCCGGGGATCATGGAGCGGCAGCTGGACGAGCTGCGCTGGCTGGGGCTGGACTGGGACGAGGGGCCGGACGTGGGGGGCCCGTACGCGCCGTACATCCAGTCGCAGCGCCAGGAGCGGTACGACGCGGCGCTGCGGCGGCTGGCGGAGCGGGGGCTGCTCTTCGAGTGCACCTGCTCGCGCAGGGACATCGCCCAGGCCGCCAGCGCCCCCCACGCGGGCGAGGAAGGGCCGCGCTACCCCGGCACCTGCCGTGACCGGCTCGTCGATCCGTCCGTCCCCTCGCTGATGGCGCACGGGCGGGCAGACTTCGCGCTGCGGGTGCGGGTGGAGCCGGGCGCCATCTGCTTCGCCGACGGGGTGATGGGCGACTGCTGCTATGACCCCGCGGCGGAGACGGGCGACTTCGTGGTGCGGCGCAAGGATGGCGCGGCAGCGTACCAGCTGGCCGTCGTGGTGGACGACGCGGCGATGCGGATGACGCACGTGGTGCGCGGCGCGGACCTGCTGTCGTCCACGGCGCGGCAGATCCTGCTCTGCCGCGCGCTGCAGCTGCCGGTGCCGGAGTTCGTCCACGTGCCGCTGATGCTGGGGGCCGACGGCGAGCGGCTGGCCAAGCGCCACGGCGCCGTCTCGCTGGGCGAGCTGCGCGCGGCGGGGGTGCCGCCGGCACGCGTGGCGGGGTGGCTGGCGGCCACCTGCGGGCTGGCGCAGCCGGGGGAGGAGATCGCCCCCGCGGGGCTGGTGACGCGCTGGGACATGGTGCGTCTCTCCACCCAACCGACGACGGTGTCGGACGCGGAGCTGGCGCGGCTGCGCGGGGGGTGATCTGCATCCATCCCGCGTTGCAGCGGGTGTTTGCGACGGAAACTATTCCGCGAAGGCGCCTTGCGCGCTATTTTGCCCCGCAATCATTCCAGACGAATCCGCCCTCCCGAAGAAGCAGCTACCCCTTCTTCGCCACTACCCTGGAGAAATCCCGATGCGATTCGGTGTGCTCGCCCTGGCCGGGCTGCTCGCGCTGCCCGCCGCCGCCGCCGCACAGAACGACGGGGGCTTTGCCTCCGAGCCCTCGCCCGACCTGGTGCCGTACACGCGCTTTGCCATCACGCCGTGGCTGGGCTTTCGCGCGCCCTACGGCTCCGGCGACTACTTCGTCTTTACCGAGAGCGGCACCCAGTTCCAGCTGGTCGAGGACCGCGGCGGCAGCGCCGCCATCGGCCTGGACGCCGCGTACCGGATCACCGGCCCGGTGAACCTGGTGGCCGGAATGGGCTACTCCGGCAGCGACCAGAACGAGCTGACCGTGGTGGACGAGGCGGGCGCCGTGCGCCTGTTCCAGTCGGCCGGGCCCGAAGTGTGGTTCATCAAGGCGGGCGTGCAGTACCGCCTGCCGGACCCCATGCCCGACAACCGCCGCTTTCACCCGGCGGCGTACGTGACGGTGGCGCCGGCGCTGGTGTTCATGGACTGGCCGGATTTCGAGGGCTTCGACGACGACGACGTGATCGGCAGCACGCGCAACTTTGCGCTCAACATCGGCTTCGACGCGGCCACCAACATCGGCTCGCGCGGGCTGGCGCTCTCGTTTGCGGTAGAGGACTACCTCACCTTCCTGGACGAGGACCGCATCCGCGTGCGCGACGAGGTGCTGCTGTCCGACATCTTCGAGGAGCCGGTGCTGGTGGAGTACAACGAAACCACCAACAACATCCTGATCCTGCGCGCCGGCATCTCCTGGCGCCACTGATCCATCGACCCGTTCGGTAGATGCACGAAGGGGCGCTCTCCACCGCGGAGGGCGCCCTTTTCGCTGGATGGATCGATCGACAAAAGAAGTGTCATACCAGACGCGTTGATTCACTGTGCACAGGCAAAGCGATGACTTCCTGAGGGAGCGCCGCGACGTACCGTCGTTCACCCCGCACTCCGCGCGCGACCGAAGGACCTCCTTTCCGAACCTCGGGGCCGACTCCGAAGCATG
>DASQBH010000776.1:0-2689 GCA_035635315.1 Longimicrobium sp. | reverse complement strand
ATCAGCGTCACCAGCTCGGGGTTCTCTTCCTCCTTGTCCTTGCGGTCGTCGTCGTCCGTGAGGGACACGCGCTCCAGGAAGCCCCGCAGCGACGGCGGGTCCCACGCATCCTCCTCGTCCGGCGGCGGGCGGCTGGCCCAGGTGCGCTCCTCGTAGCGCTCCAGCGACGAGACGAAGTCGCGCAGGATCTCCACCCGCACCTCCGCCGCGCGCTCGCTCTTGGCGTTGTCCGCCCGCACCGCCTCTTCCAGCCGCAGCCGCTTGACCGTCTCGCGCGCAAAGCCGACGAGCGAGCGCTCCGTGGTGATGCCGTGGTCGATGGCGGCCTGCGTGGAGTGGAACTCCAGCCGCAGCTCCTCCATCATGTCCACGAACGCGCGCACCGCCTCCGCCTGCGCGCGGTTGATCCCATCGACCTGCTCCACCCGCTTGAGCGTCTCGTACAGCGGCTGGGGGACGGCGCGCGCCGCCTCCACCAGCTTGAGCAGCGTCGTCCGGCCGATCCCGCGCACCGGGTAGTTGACGATGCGCCGCAGCGCCACCTCGTCCTTTGGATTCAGGACCACGCGCAGGTAGGCCACCAGGTCCGAGACCTCCTTGCGGTCGAAGAACGACTGCCCGCCCACCACGCGGTAGGGGATGTTGGCCGCCCGCAGCTGCTCCTCGATCGGCTTGGCCTGCAGGTTGGTTCGATACAGGACGGCGAAGTCGCCCCACCCCAGCGTTTCGCGAAAGCGGCGCACGCCGATCTCGCTGGCGATCATCTCCGCCTCCACCTCGTCCGCGGCCCGGTTGTTCTCCTCGCCAAAGGTCCACAGGTCGATCTTGGGGCCCGGGCCGTTGCCGGTGCGCAGCACCTTGGCCTTGCGCGCCGTGTTGTTGGCGATCACCCCGTTGGCCGCATCGAGGATGCGCTGCGTGGAGCGGTAGTTCTCCTCCATGATGATGACGCGGGCGCCCGGATAGTGCCGCTCGAAGTCCAGGATGTTGGTGGCGTCGGCGCCGCGCCATCCGTAGATGGACTGGTCGTCGTCGCCCACCACGCACAGGTTCTTCAGCGGGCCGGCCAGCAGCCGCGCCATCTCCAGCTGGGCGCCGTTGGTGTCCTGGTACTCGTCGATCATCAGGTAGCGCCAGCGCTTCCACATCCGCTCGCGCACCTCGGCGTGCTCGCGCAGCAGCTGCACGGGCAGCAGCAGCAGGTCGTCGAAGTCCGTGGCCCCCGCCGCGCGCAGCGACTGCTCGTAGCGGGGGTACACGTCCGCCGCGAGGACCGCGTAGTCGTCGCTGCGGTTGCCCTTGATGTCGCCCTCCGCCACCTCGCGCCGCGCCTCGTCCGGCGTCACCAGCCGGTTCTTCCAGTCGCTGATCTGAAAGAGGACGCGCTTTACGTCGTACGTGTCCTCGCCCTTGGTGGCGGTGACGTGCACCTCCTCCGTCATGATGCGCTTGACGGCAGCGACCTGGTCGCCCGTGGGGTAGATGGAGAAGTCCTTGGGCAGCCCGATCTCCCTGCCGTGGTCGCGCAGGATGCGCGCGCCCAGCGAATGGAAGGTGGAGAGGATGACGCCCTTGGCCTCCCTCCCCACGATCTTCGCCACGCGCTCGCGCATCTCGGTGGCGGCCTTGTTGGTGAAGGTCACCGCCAGGATGTTGCGCGGGTCCACCTTGCGGTCGCGGATGAGGTACGCGATGCGGTGGATGAGCATGCGCGTCTTGCCCGAGCCCGCGCCGGCGAGCACCAGGACGGGGCCCTCGGTGGCGAGCGCGGCCTGGCGCTGCTCCGGGTTCAGGTCGTGCAGGTACTGCGGGACGTGCGACAACGGAAGTGCGAGAGTGCGAAAGTGCGAGAGTGCGAAAGTGGAGGGGAAGATAGCGACGGGGCGGTGGGGCGGGGAGGGGTTGACGAGCGTCCCGGGTCGCCACCCCCGCGGGCCCCTTGCGGATCCTGGCTGAGCACGCGCGGGAACTCCGGGTGTATGGATGTCGCCGGGCGGCGCATTCGCCCCCGGCGGGAAGAACGGCCCATCATGGCGTTCCGGGTGGATCACAGTCGTCGTAAAGGAGGAGCCCTATGCACTGGACGGTGGAGCTTCCGGGGGCTGACGGATATGCGATCGTCACCACTTCGGGAAAGTTCGAGGTAGACGACCACCTGCGGATGATCGAAGACATCGTCGGCCGCCCCGGCTGGCGCCCTGGCACCGACGTTCTGTTCGATCACCGCGGGCTCAGCTTTGACGAAGCAGACCTGCGGGCCATGTACCAGGCGAGCACCAACCACCTGCGCAACGACGCGCGCATCGGCGACGGGAGGGCCGCCATCCTGATGCGGTCGCTCTCCGACTACGGCCGCGGCCGCCAGTTCGAGCTGATGACGGCGGAGCGCGTCGCCGCCACCCTGTCCGTCTTTCTGGACGAGGCCGAGGCGCTCGACTGGCTGGCCGGGCAGACCGTCTGACGGTGAACGCGTGATGGTGTGATGGGGAAGGCCGGGTGCGGGATGGTGGGCCGCCCCCCTCCCCGGCCCTCCCCCACAAACTGCGTGGGGGAGGGAGAATGCGGGACGAAAGCTGCCGGCCCGCGCCCGAAGGTCTCCCCTCTCCGTGAGGAACGAACGGGGAGGGGCCGGGGGAGGGGCACCCCGCGGACGCAGTTCAATGCCCGCCGGCGCGCGCGCGAAGTTCTC
>DASQBH010000775.1:0-2487 GCA_035635315.1 Longimicrobium sp. | reverse complement strand
GGGCCCCCTCTCCCCCGGCCCCTCTCCCCCGCTGCGCGGGAGAAAGGGGGGAAATTCGATCGCGCTCCAGCGGGGAGATGGATGCGCATCACGCCCGGACGGCGGGAAGATGGATGCGCATCATGCGCAAACGGCGGCGGGTGCGTAGATTGGGCGTGAGCGTCGCGCGCACGGGAGCGCGGGCGCGCGGCACTACCCTCAACATCCCGCGGCACCCATGAGCATCGCCGAGATCTTCGAGACCATGGAATACGGCCCCGCCCCCGAAAGCGCCTCGCCCGCCGTGCGCTGGCTGGAGGAGCGGGGGCGCACCTTCGGGCACTTCATCGGCGGCGAGTGGCGCGACCCGGCCGGGGGCGAGTACTTCGACACCATCAACCCCGCCACCAACAAGCCGCTCGCCCGCATCGCCCAGGGCGCGCAGGCCGACGTGGACGCGGCGGTGCGCGCGGCGCGCGAGGCGCTTCCCGCGTGGCAGGCGCTCGACGGCCACGGGCGCGCCCGCTACCTGTACGCGCTGGCGCGGCACATCCAGCGGCACTCGCGCCTCTTTGCCGTGCTGGAGTCGATGGACAACGGCAAGCCGATCCGCGAGTCGCGCGACATCGACATCCCGCTGGTGGCCCGGCACTTCTACCACCACGCCGGGTGGGCGCAGCTGATGGACGCCGAGATGCCCGGCTACAAGGGGATCGGCGTCGTGGGCCAGATCATCCCCTGGAACTTTCCGCTGCTGATGATGGCGTGGAAGATCGCCCCGGCGCTGGCGATGGGGAACACGGTGGTGCTCAAGCCGGCGGAGTTCACCTCGCTCACCGCTCTGCTCTTTGCCGAGGTCTGCTGCGACGCGGGGCTGCCGCCGGGGGTGGTGAACATCATCACCGGCGACGGGCGCACGGGCGCGGGGATCGTGGAGCACCCGGACGTGGACAAGATCGCGTTCACGGGATCGACGGAAGTCGGCCGCATCATCCGCGTGGCCACCGCCGGGAGCGGGAAGAAGCTGTCGCTGGAGCTGGGCGGCAAGTCGCCCTTCATCGTCTTCGACGACGCGGACCTGGACAGCGTCATCGAGGGCGTGGTCGACGCCATCTGGTTCAACCAGGGGCAGGTGTGCTGCGCCGGCTCGCGGATTCTCGCCCAGGAGGGGATCGCGGAGAAGCTGACGCAGCGGCTGCGCGAGCGGATGGAGACGCTGCGCGTGGGCGATCCGCTGGACAAGGCGGTGGACATCGGCGCCATCGTGGCCCCCGTGCAGCTGCAGAAGATCAGCGAACTGGTGCAGCAGGGGCGCGACGAGGGCGCCACCATGTGGCAGCCGTCGTGGAGCTGCCCCCAGGAGGGGTGCTTCTTTCCGCCTACGCTCTTTACCGACGTGGCGCCGTCGTCCACCATCGCGCAGGTGGAGATCTTTGGCCCCGTGGTGGTGCTGATGACCTTCCGCACGCCGTCGGAGGCGGTGGCGCTGGCCAACAACACGCCGTACGGGCTGGCGGCCAGCGTGTGGACGGAGAGCATCAACCTGGCGCTGGACATCGCGCCCAAGGTGCAGGCGGGGACGGTGTGGATCAACAGCACCAACCTGTTCGACGCGGGCGCGGGCTTTGGCGGATACAAGGAAAGCGGCTTCGGGCGCGAGGGCGGCAAGGAAGGGCTGTGGGAGTACGTAAAGCCGCGCTGGGAGGCGGAGGCGAAGAACGGCTCCGCCGCGCGTCGGGAGGATCGGAAGGCGAAGCCGGCGAAGGAAAAGGCGCGCAACGGCGGCGGACCGTCGCTGCCGCCCATCGACCGCACCGCCAAGCTGTACATCGGCGGCAAGCAGGCGCGGCCCGACAGCGGGTACTCGCTGCCGGTGGCCGGCGCGGGGGATCGGCTGCTGGGCGACGTGGGCCTGGGCAACCGCAAGGACGTGCGCAACGCGGTAGAGGCGGCGCACAAGGCGAGCGGATGGGCAAAGGGGACGGCGCACAACCGCGCGCAGGTGATCTACTACCTGGCCGAGAACCTGGCCGCCCGCGCCGACGAGTTCGCCCGCCGCATCACGCAGATGACGGGTGACGAGGCCGGCGCCGAGCGCGAGGTGGACGCCAGCATCCGCCGCCTGTACACCTACGCCGCCTGGGCCGACAAGTACGACGGCCTGGTGCACGCCGCGCCCATGCGCAACGTGACGCTGGCGATGAACGAGCCCATCGGCGTCATCGGCATCGCCTGCGCCGACGCGGCGCCGCTCCTGGGGTTCGTCAGCGCCGTCGCCCCGGCGATCGCGATGGGGAACGCGGTGGTTGTGGTGCCGTCGGAGCGCTGGCCGCTGGCGGCGACGGACTTCTACCAGGTGCTGGATACGAGCGACGTGCCCGGCGGCGTGGTGAACATCGTCACCGGCAAGCGCGACGAGCTGTCCGAGACGCTGGCCGCGCACGACGACGTGGACGCCGTCTGGTACTTTGGCTCGGCGGAGGGGAGCACGATGGTGGAGCGCCTGTC
>DASQBH010000774.1:0-2401 GCA_035635315.1 Longimicrobium sp. | reverse complement strand
CGCCAGCCCCTCGCCGCCGATGAACAGCTCCCCGGGGACGCCCACCGGCACCGGCTGCAGCGCGTCGTCCAGCACGTACAGGCGCACGTTGCCGGTGGGGGCGCCCACCGGCAGGGTGGGCCAGCGCGAGCCGTCGTCCCCCGCCTCCAGCCGCAGCGTGGCCGAGGTGCACGCCGTCTCGGTGAGCCCGTAGACGTGCACCAGCGGCAGCCCCAGCCGCGCCCACTCCGCCAGCCGCTCGGCCGACACGCGCTCGCCGCCCACCACCACCCTGCGCAGCGAGGCGGGGAGCCCGGCACCCCCGCGCGCCAGCTCGTGCACCCACTCGTGCCAGTACGCGGTGGGCAGCTCGAACCAGGTGGCGCCGAGCTCCCCCGCGGCGCGCAGCAGCCCGGGCGGGGAAAAGAGGTCGGCGGATGAAAAGGCGACGGAGCCGCCGCTGAACCAGGTGGGAAAGAGCTCCTCCACCACCACGTCGAAGCTCGGCGAGGCGAACTGCAGCACCCGGTCGTCCGCGCCCAGCCCCGCGCGCGCCGCGAAGTCGGCGGCGTAGTTCACCACGGCGCCGTGCGCCACCGCCACGCCCTTGGGGCGGCCGGTAGAGCCTGAGGTGTAGATGACGTAGGCCAGGTTGCCGGGGGTGGCGCCGCTCCGCAGCGGCTCCGCGCTCTCGGCGGCAATGGCGCCGCGGTCCGCGTCCAGCCGCACCACGCGCGTGCCGGTGTCGGGGAGCCGCGCGACCAGCGCCGCCTGCGTGAGCAGCACGCGCGCGCCCGAGTCCTCCAGCATGTACGCCAGCCGGTCAGCCGGGTAGGCGGGGTCCAGCGGGAGGTACGCGCCGCCGGCCTTGAGCACCCCCAGGACGGCCAGCGCCAGGTCGGGGCCCCGCTCCAGCGAGATCCCCACCAGCGACTCGGGCCCCACGCCCAGCCGGCGCAGGTGGCGGGCGAGCCGGTTGGCGCGCGCCTCCAGCCGGCCGTAGCTCAGCGTTTCGGCCGCCGACACCACCGCGGGGGCACCGGGGGCGATGCGGGCCCGGGCGGCGATCACCTCGTGGATGCAGCGGTCGCGCGGCCACTCGTACGCGGTGGCGTTCCACTCCTCCAGCACCCGCCGCCGCTCCGCCGCGGTCAGCAGCTCCAGGGAGGAGAGGCGGAGGTCCGGGTCCGCGGCCACCTGCTCCAGCAGGCGCCGCAGGTGCCCCAGCATCCGCTCCGCGGTGCCGGGCTCAAACAGGTCGGTGGCGTATTCCAGCACCGCGCCGAACCGGCCGGCGCCCACCACGAAGCCCAGGGAGAGGTTGAACTTGGAGACGGGGAACTCCACCTCTACGCGGCGGGTGCGCACCCCGGGGAGCCGGGGCTGCAGGGCGTCGGCGTCGTCCACCCCGAACGTCACCTGGACCAGCGGCGAATGGCCCAGGGAGCGCTCCGGCCGCAGTGACTCCACCACGCGCTCGAAGGGGACGTCCTGGTCCGTGTACGCCTCCAGCGCCACCTGCCGCACCCGCCGCAGCGCATCGCGGAAGGGGGGGTCGCCGGAAAGGTCCGTGCGCAGCACCAGCGTGTTCACGAACAGGCCGATCAGCGCCTCCGCCTCCACGCGCGTGCGCCCGGCGACAGCGGTGCCCACCACCACGTCGCCGCTGCCGGTGTAGCGCGAGAGCAGCGCCTGGAAGGCGGCCAGGAGCACCATGAAGGGCGTGGCGCCCTCGCCCTGCCCCAGGGCCCGCAGCCGCTCCAGCAGCGCGGGGGGCAGCTCCAGCAGCGCGCGCGCGCCCCGGTAGCTCTGCACGGCCGGGCGCGGCTGGTCGGTGGGGAGGTCCAGCAGCGGCGGCGCCCCCGCCAGCCGCTCGCGCACCCGGGCCAGCCTCGTCTCCAGCGCGCCGTCCCCCGCCGCCTCGCGCTCCCAGCGGGCGAAGTCGGCGTACTGCGCCGGCAACGGGGGGAGCGGCGGCGCGCCTCCATCCCCGTACGCCGCGTACAGCACCGCCAGCTCGCGAAAGAGCACACCCAGGCTCCACCCGTCGCTGACGACGTGGTGCATGGAGACCAGCAGCACGTGGTCCTGCGCGCCCAGCCGCAGCAGCCGGGCGCGGAAGAGCGGGCCCGCCGCCAGGTCGAAGGGCCGCACGGCCTCGTCCGACGCCACCCGGCGCACCTCCGCCCCGTCCGCCCCCGTCATCTCCTCCACCGGCAGCGCAAAGCCGCGGAAGGGTGCCACCACCTGCGCGGGGCTCCCGTCCACCGGCGCGAAGGTGGTGCGCAGCGCGTCGTGCCGCCGCACGATCTCGCCCAGTGCGTGCTCCAGGGCGGGGACGTCCAGCGGCCCCTCCAGCCGCTGCGCCGACGGGACGTTGTAGAAGGCGCTCCCCGGCTCCATCCGGTCCAGGAACCAGAGC
>DASQBH010000773.1:0-2911 GCA_035635315.1 Longimicrobium sp. | reverse complement strand
GCCGGAGCCGGCACCCCCGCGACGGGGATGGCCGCCGCGAACAGCTCCGGCCGGCGCGCGATCGCCTGGAACGTGGTGGACGCGCCCATGGAGAAGCCGATGGCGTACACGCGCGACCCATCCACCGGCAGTTCCGCGCGCAGCCGGTCGATCAGCTCCAGCGTGGCGGCCAGCGGGCGGCCCGCGACGGAGGTGCGGCCTGCGGATTCCGGGCCGGCCGTGTAGTTGGCGCTGCGCTCCGGCATCTGCGGCGCCAGCACGTACGCGGGATAGTCGCGGCGGATCTGCGGGCGCGCCCACGCCTTTACGAAGCGCGTCAGGTGCCGCTCGTTGTCCGTGCCGATCTCGCCCGAGCCGTGGAACATGACGACGAGCGGATAGCGGCGTCCCGGCACCGGGTTCAGCGGCGGCAGCAGCCGGTAGCGGATCTCGACGCCGTCGCTGCCGCGAAAGGTGTGCGCCTGCCACGCGTCCGTCGGCAGACGCTGGATGGCGGCCAGCGCGCTGTCCGCCCGCGCCTGCGCATCCGCCGTCAGCGGCGCCACCACCCGGTACCCCGGCGGCGGGTCGGGCTCCGGCGTGGGAGACCCGTTCGGCGCGCAGGCGGCGAGCGCGAATGCGGCGGAGACGAACGCCGTGGAGCGCGTCCGCGGGCGGCCCCGTCTGCGACGGGGGGCCCTCTCCCCCGACGGCCTTTTTGCTCGTTCCTCGCAACGGCCGTCGCCCCCTCCCCCAACTGCGGGGGAGGGGTTGGGGGCGGAGGGTGTGGTGCGCTGAGGCGGGGTTGGTGCGAGGGGCGAGCGCCCCCCTCCCCGGCCCTCCCCCACAAACTGCGTGGGGGAGGGAGAACGGCAACCAGGCTGCCAGGCACGATCGAATTCTCCCCTCTCCGTGAGGAACGAACGGGGAGGGGCCGGGGGAGGGGCACCCCGCGGGCGCAGTTCGACGTCCGTCGAAACGTGATCGAATTCTCCCGTTTCTCCCGCGCAGCGGGGGAGAGGGCCCGGGGGAGACGGAACTTCTCCGGCGCAGTGAGACGCCTGCCGAAGCGCGATCGAATTCTCCCTCCCCCGCGCAGTTTGCGGGGGAGGGCCGGGGAGGGGGGCGCCGTCGGCACGCACCCACGTCAGCCGGAGCACCACAGAATCCGTATCCACGCCCTTCATCATCAGTGCTCCAGCACCACGTCCGCCGGCACGGCGCGGAGAACGATCTCGCGCGCGTCCGCATCCACCGGAACCGCGCGGCCGTTCACCGTCGCGCGGCGGATGGGGCGGTCGAGCGGCGTGCGGACCACCACGGTCCGAGGGGCGCGCCGGCCTTCGCGCAGGTCCACACGCACGCGGACGGTGTTCCCCTCCGCGCGCATCCGCAGGTTCAGCGTGCCGTAATACGTGCGCAGCCCCGTCATCTCCAGCCCCTCGCCGCGCACCCACGCCTCCGGCACGCCGGCGCCCACGACCAGCGCGTCATCCGTCTCGTACGCGAACAGGTCCAGGATGCTGCGGATGAAGTCCGACCCCACCCACGTATGCGGCATGTCGCCGATGAAGCGCGGCGACTTCTCGTCGCGGAAGACGACCTCCGCCCACTGGTTCCACGCCGCGGGGCGCCGGTGGCCGAAGAACAGGTCGATCGCCTCGTGCGCGCGCTCCTTCCACCCCAGCCGCACGAACGTGCCGACCGTGCGCCACTCGTACGGCGTGTAGCCGTCCCACTCCGCCCCGTCCAGCCGCGCGCGGACGCTCTGCCGGTAGTAGCGCTCGAAGGTGTTGCGCAGCGGGACGGCGGGGAGCAGCTCCAGCCCATCCATGGGATTGATGCCGACGGTGGTGGACGTGGCGTCGAAGTCGCCCAGCTCCACCGAGCCGGGCAGGTAGTCGATGCCGTGCATCGCCATCGTGGCGTTCAGCGAGGCCAGCAGGTGGCCGCGGAACTCGTCGCGGATGGCGGCGAAGCGCGCGCGGTCCGCCGTGCGGCCCAGGACGTCCGCCACGTAGACGGCATCGTCCAGCCCCTTCATCACGAAGAAGTCGTCCCAGTACGAGTGCATCGGCTTGGCCGAGTACCCCTCGTGGCTGATGGACTGTGGCACCATCCCGAAGAACGCGCGCTTCTCCGGCGTCTGGTACTCGGGCGTCATCCGCTCGTGGCGCAGCGTGTCGATGAACGCCACCGCCCGCTCCACGTGCGGCCACATCCGCCGCAGAAAGTCCGCGTCGCCCGTCAGCCGGTGGTATTCGGCGAAGAGGTAGATCAGCTGGCCGTGGCTGTCGTGCTCGGGCACGGGGTCCGCGCCGCGCAGGCTGACGCAGCAGGGGACGTAGCCGTTGGCGCGCTGGTGCGGCGCGTACCACTCGGCAAAGGCGCGCACCTCGTCCGCGTGGCCCAGGCGCAGCAGCGCGGCGCTGGTCAGCGAGCCGTCGCGGATCCAGGAGCGGTCGTAGCTGCGCGAGCCGGGCTGGATGGACGGGCCGTCGCGGTTGATGAGGATGTACGCCAGCTGCGAACGAAGCGTGTTGGCGATCTCCGCCCCGTGCATGGCATCCGGCAGGCGCAGCGTGAAGCGGTCCAGTTCGCGCGTCCACGACTCCGTGGACGCGCGCAGCAGCCGCTCCGCCTCGGCGGACGGCCCCTCGTTGCGCGCGTGCATCACCGGCGGCGAGCCCGGATGCAGCGGGATGGCGGCGATGACATCCGCGGACCCGCCCGGCGGGAGCATAAGCGGATAGGCCAGCGCGCCGGATGCGAAGCCGCGCGGGTCGGCGACGGTCTCCAGGGAGGGAAGCCGGCCCGTACGAAGGTGCTCCACGACGGCGCCCCCGTCGAACGCCGCCGCGCCGAACGTGTCCGCGGGGGTGATCGTGCGGAGCACCCGCGCCCCGTTCACCCACACGTCCCGTCCCCGCAG
>DASQBH010000772.1:0-2281 GCA_035635315.1 Longimicrobium sp. | reverse complement strand
GGTAGAACAGGTTGGCGCCCTCGTCGCCCATGGGAAAGTCGACCGGCGCCAGCTTGAACCGGTCGACCAGCGAGTTGACGATCCCCTGGTGCTCCATGAAGCGCATTCCACCCAGCTCGCCCACCACGTTGGGCAGGCCGGGGATGTCCGTCACCGAGAACAGCCGGCCGCCGATGCGCCGCCCGCCCTCGAAGATGGCCGTCCTGGGCCTGCCGCCCTGGCCCCAGGGCTGCGCGGCCTCGCCCGTCAGCAGCCGCCAGCCGGAGTACAGCCCCGACACCCCGGCGCCGACGATGGCCACGTCCAGCTCCATCCCGCCGCCGTCCAGCGGGGGCATGTCATGATTGCTCGGCATAATCTCCGTGCCGCGATGGGTGGTGGGTCAGAACGGGAGCCGGCCGTGCCCGCGGCGCGGGGCGGCCGACGCGGGGGCGGCCGGGTGCGCGGCCGCGGCGGCCATCAGGCGGCCGGGTTCGGCGTCGGCGCGCGGGATGGCGAAGTGCGAGATGTCGTACTCCGTCGTGCCGCGCACGGCCAGGTCCACGCACACCTTGCCGATCATGGGCACCAGCTTGAACGCCCAGCCGGCGGAGGTGACCACCACGTTGCCGTGTCCGGGCACGGAGGGCGGGGCCACGTCCAGGAACATCTTCTTGTCGCCCGCCGCCGGAAGCGCGGCCAGGCACCGCGAGACAAAGCGCGGCTCGGGGTCCAGCCCGGGCATGTGCTGGGCGACCCATTGCGAGGTGAGCCACAGGTCCATGGGATCGGGACGGTCGGTGGCGTCGGCGGGGTCGCGGAAGGTGTGCAGCGCAAAGGCGGGGCACACGCGGATGAACCCCGGGTTGGACCAGCCCACCTCTTCGAAGCCGTAGTACAGGCCGGGATCGTAGTGCTGCGCCGCGCGTTCGAACGCGAACCACGAGGGGTAGTCCACGTCTGGCGAGCGCTTGCGAAAGTAGCACGACACCATCTGCCAGGTGGTGATGTCGAGCTCGATCCCCAGAAAGCGCAGCATCTGGTTGGTGTACGGGCCCGCGGCCACCACCACGCGCGCCGCCTCGTACGTCTCGCCGTCCACGTGCACCGACACCCCCTGCTCGCGCGGCACGATGCCCAGCACCCGCGTGTGCGGCATGAAGGTGACGTATCCGCTGGCGGCGGCCTGGTCGTGCAGCGTCTGCAGGGTGCCGGGAACGTTGAGGGTGCCGCCGTCTGCCTGGAACAGCCCCTCGTAGTCGTCGGGAAGGCCCTCGAATCCGTAGCGGGGCAGGTCGCTGGCCTTGAGCGCGTCATAGGGCACGCCCAGCCGGGTGAGCACCTCCATCGCCGCCTTGATCTGCCCCTCGGACGCGTCCACGTGCGGATCGCCAAACCACAGGCTGCCCACCTTGGTCCGCAGGGTGTCGCCGGTGTGGCCCTGCAACTCGTCCCACAGCGGGACGGACTGCAGGACCAGCCGGGCCATGTACTCTTCTGCGTACTGGATGCGGAACTGGCGGGTGGCGCCGCCGGAGCTGCTGCGGCCGTTGAAGAGGGAAAACTGCTCGATGACGAGGGTGCGGAGCTTTTCGCGCCCCGCGTGGTAGGCCGTGGAGAGCCCCATGGCCCCACCGCCCACCACGATCAGATCGTACTGCGCGGACCGTTTCATCCACTCCCTTTCGCGTGTGGTCCCCCGTCGCATAGGGATCGTTATGCGACACAGCGTACCGGGATTGTACGAATGGAAGCGGGAGGAGGCAAGCCGCTCTGCTCCGGCGACAAGGAGCAGATCGGGTTGTGCGAACCAGTTCCACTTTCAGGCTGGCCCCCTCCAGGCTTCCGTCTGCATCACGACCGGGAGAACGCATCGGGGATCATACCGGATCCTGAAAAAGAACGATCTCGCCTGATACCGAATCCGTGAAAACAGTGTGTACGGACGATCGCTGTCATTCTGATACCGTTTCCCATGGTTTGTTATGCATCCAGAGGTTTACTGCGGGCCTCACGCGGAGCTCGCGGAGAGCGCGGAGGACGCGGAGAACAGAAGAGAACGAGGGGTTCTCCGCGTTCTCCGCCCCTCCGCGCCCTCCGCGTGAAAACCTGTTTCAGACTCTGGATGTACAAGGAATCAGCAGAAACGGTATGAGAGAGGCGCCGCGCGAAACCGTCTTCTACCACACGCGTTGATTCACTGTGCACAGGCAAAGCGATGACTTCCTGAGGGAGCGCCGCGACGTACCGTCGTTCACCCCGCACTCCGCGCGCGACCGAAGGACCTCCTTTCCGAACCTCG
>DASQBH010000771.1:0-2386 GCA_035635315.1 Longimicrobium sp. | reverse complement strand
GGAGCTGTGGGAGCCGGCCATGCGCGCCCACACCCAGTATCCCCCCGGCTGGCCGCTGATCCTGGCGGGGGCGATGACGCTGGGGATCAAGCCGTGGGTCGGCTTCAAGGTGCTGTCGATCCTCTGCTCCGCGGCTGCCGTGGTGCTCTCGTACCTCTGGGCGCGCCGCGTGTCGACGCCGGGGACGGCGCTGGGCATCGCGGCCGTCCTGGCCATTGCGCCCGGCGTGGTGGACCTGGCGCGCTGGGAGCTTTCGGACGTCCCCTTCTGGTGCTTTACCATGCTGGCGCTGTGGGCGTTCGCGCGCATGGCCACCGTGCCGGAGCCGGGGGCGGAGACGGCCCGGGCCGGGTGGCCGGGGGGATGGGGCGCCCTGGCGCTGGCCTCGGTGGCGGTGCTGCTGGCGTACGTCACCCGCTCCGCCGGCGTGCCGATGGTGGCGGCGGCGGCCGCGTGGCTGGCGTGGCAGCACCGCTGGCGGGCGCTGGCGCTGTTCGGGGGGGTGGTGGGGCCGTTCGCGGTGGCGTGGTGGGCTCGCGGCCGCATGGTGGGCGACGACGCGTACACCGGGTACCTGTGGCACGTGGACCCGTACAACCCGTCGCTGGGGACGGTGACGTTCTTGGGGATGGTGCAGCGCGTCGTCCGCAACGTGATCGAGTACACGGGCGACCACCTGCCCTACCTGCTGATCGGGAGCCGGAACACGGACGGGGCGATCGCGGTGGGCGTGGTGGTGGTGCTGCTGGCGGCGGCGGGATGGGCGATGCGCCTGCGCCGGGCCGGGCTGGTGGAGATCTGGCTTCCCCTGTACCTGGGGCTGGTGCTCATCTGGCCGTCGGAATGGTCGGGCGAGCGCATTCTGCTCCCCGCGCTGCCGGGGATGCTGCTGTGCTCGGCAGAGGTGGTGCGGGCGGCGGGGCGGCGCATCGGGCAGCCGGTGCTGCTGGGGGCCGGGCTGGTAGGGGTGCTGGCGGTGGGCGGCTTTCGGCAGCTGGTGCACGAGATCGACCTCTCCGCCGAGTGCCGCGCGACGTACGGGCCGGAGACCCCGCACCCGTGCCTGCCCGTGGAGTGGCAGGACTTTCTCGCGCTGGCGGCCTCCATGCGCGGCAAGCTGCCCCCGGGCTCCGCCGTGCTGTCGCGCAAGCCGACGCTGTTCTGGGCGCAGTCGGGGTATCCCTCGCGCGTCTATCCGTTCACCAACAACCCCGACTCGCTGATCGCCGCGGCCCGCGACGCCCGGGCGAACTACGTGGTGGTGGACTACCTGGACAACGTGTCGATGATGTACCTGGCCCCCGTGCTGATGCAGCGGCCGCCGGCGTTCTGCGTGATGCGCGGCACCACGGCGGGCCGGGCGACGCTGCTGGCCATCCTTCCCAACGCGGAGACCATCCCCAACGTGAGGGCGGCCCCCACGACCAACGAGAACGTGCAGGTGCCGTTCGCCTTCTGTCCGGGCGTGCTGCCGGCGGTGCAGTCGCCTGCCCTGCCCGACGGCGCGCCCGCGCCCTGACGCACGGCGCGGCGCCTACCAGCGGCCGTGCCACTCCAGCCCGTGCGGCAGCGGGTCCGCGGCGAACTCCAGGTGCACCACGCGCCGGTGGGCGGGAAGGGTGGACGGGGAGGATGCGTGCAGGATGAGCGGGCGCATCACCAGCGCGCCGCCGCGGGGGGAGGTGCACGGGACGGCTCGGGCCCGCTCGCGCCACCGGTCGATCTGCTCCGGCGCCAGCCGCCCCTCTCGATGCGAGCCGGGGATCACCTGCACGGGCCCGTTCTGTGGGCCGCACTCGTCCAGGTGCACGCGCACGGTCAGCATTCGCTCCAGCACCTCCGCGGGCGGCTGCACGTGCGGAACGCCGGCCTTTTGCGACCAGGGCCCGAACCCCGGCGCCTCGCGCGGCCGGCGGACGGCGATGGTCAGGTCCTGGTGCCACGACACCTTCCAGTTGGCCTCCGGCGTCTTGTCGAACAGGATGCCGCGCACCACGAAGCACTCCGCCCCCAGCACCGGCTCCACCAGCGCCCGCACGGCGGGTGACCGGGCCAGCCCCCGCACCCGCGGAACCGCCTCCAGCAGGTTGCGCACGGCGTGCACGCTCCCCCGCCGCGCGATGGCCGCGGAGCGGTCCACTTCGGCCAGCGCGTCGAGCAGCCGGTCGGCCGCGTCGGCGGAGGCGACGCCGGGCACCAGGGCGAAGCCGTCGTGCGCGATGGCGTCCAGGTACGATGGAGGGGTGGTCATCCACCGATTCTGGGGATGCCCGGCCGGGGACGCAACCGGTGCGGATCGGCGGCGGATCGCGCCACAACAGGCGGACGCGGCAATCACGCCGGCCCGGGCCGGCGGCTTCTGCGTGAGGGATGCGCGCCCGCAGGG
>DASQBH010000770.1:0-2476 GCA_035635315.1 Longimicrobium sp. | reverse complement strand
GCGCGTTTACGCCCACGGAGATCCTGAACGCGCACGAGGCCGGCGCGGACCTGGTGAAGATCTTTCCGGCGGATGCGCTCGGGCTCGCGTTCATCAAGGGCGTGCTGGGGCCGATGCCCTTCCTCCGTCTCGTCCCCACGGGCGGGGTGACGCCGCACAACGCGGGAAGCTGGATCCGCGCCGGCGCCGCGGCCGTGGGGCTGGGCGGCATGCTGGTGGTCCCCGCGCTGGTGGCCAAGGGCGACTGGGAGACCATCACCCACCTGGCACGCCAGACTGTGGACAAAGTGGCCGAAGCACGGGGAGGTGCGTCGTGAGCCGCGTGGTCACCTTCGGCGAGCTGATGCTGCGGCTTTCGCCACCGGGGCAGGAGCGGCTCTTTCAGTCCCCCCAGCTGCGCACCTTCTTCGGCGGCAGCGAGGCGAACGTGGCGGCCAGCCTGGCCCACTTCGGCGAGCGGAGCGACTACGTGACGCGGCTCCCCGCCAACCCCGTGGGCGACGCCGCGCTCTCCGCGCTGCGGGCGGAGGGCGTGGGGACGGACGGAATCCTCCGCGGCGGCGACCGGCTGGGGATCTACTTCGTGGAGCCGGGCGCGGACATCCGCGCGCTCAAGGTGGTCTACGACCGCGCCGGCTCCGCCTTCTCCGCGCTCGATCCGACCGAATTCGACTGGGAGGCGCTGCTGCGCGGCGCGGACTGGCTCCATCTCTCCGGCATCACCCCCGCGCTGGGCGAGGGACCCGCGGAGGCGGCGCGGCTGGCGGCGGAGACGGCGCGGGCCAGGGGCGTTAAGGTCAGCATCGACCTCAACTACCGCCCCGCACTCTGGATCGGCCGCGACCCCGTCCCGCTCATCCGCGCGCTCGTCCGCGGCTGCGACCTGGTGATCGGCAACCCCGGCGCCGTATCCGCCATGCTGGACGTGGGCCCTGGCGAGGGCGGATCGGATGACACGCTGCGCGCCACCTCGCAGGCGCTGGTGCGGGAGCTGGAGTGCCGCGCGGTGGCGCTCACCAGCCGCACGGTGATCAGCGCCAGCGAGCACGCGTGGAGCGCCACCCTCTACGACCCGTTCCGCGACGTGCTGGCCCAGAGCCGCCGCTGGCAGGTGCGGGTGACGGACCGCGTGGGCGGCGGCGACAGCTTTTGCGCCGCGCTCATCCACGCCCTGCTGCGCGGCCGCGACAACGGCGACGCGCTGCAGTTCGCCACGGCAGCCAGCGCCCTCAAGCTCACCATCCCCGGCGACTTCAACCGCGTCACCGCGGCCGAGGTCGATGCCCTTCTCGCACGCACTCCGTGAGTCGTATGCCCGGAATGAACCGCGTCGCAACGGCGCCCCCGACTGCGCAGACGGACAGCGCCCGCATGGAAGCAGACACCGCGGCGTGGGCGGCCACGCCGGGGACCGGCTACCGGTGGACGATCTGCGCGCTGCTCTTTGCCGCCACCACCATCAACTACATCGACCGGCAGGTGCTGGGGATCCTTGCCCCCACGCTGCAGGGCGAGATCGGGTGGAGCGAGACGGACTACGGCGACATCGTCTCCTGGTTCAGCTTTGCCTACGCGCTGGGGTTCCTGGGGATGGGGCGGCTGATGGACCGCATCGGGGTGCGCAGGGGATTTTCCTTTGCCATCGTGGCGTGGAGCCTGGCAGCCATGGGGCATGCCTTTGCGCGCACGGTCGGCGGATTCTCCATCGCCCGCGGCGCCCTGGGGCTGGGCGAATCCGGCAACTTTCCCGGCGCCATCAAGGCCACGGCGGAGTGGTTTCCCAAGAAGGAGCGCGCCTTCGCCACGGGGATCTTCAACGCCGGCAGCAACGTGGGCGCCATCGTGGGCCCGCTCTCGGTGCCGTTCATCGCGGCGGCGTGGGGGTGGAGGTGGGCGTTCATCATCACCGGCGCGCTGGGGTTCGTGTGGCTGGTGTTCTGGCTGGCCATGTACCGCTCGCCGGAGCACCACCCGCGCGTTTCGCCGGCCGAGCTGGCGTACATCCGCAGCGACCCGGTGGAGCCGACGGCGTCGGTGCCCTGGCTGAGCCTGCTGAAGCACCGGCAGACGTGGGCGTTCTTCCTGGGCAAGTTCCTCACGGACCCGATCTGGTGGTTCTACCTGTACTGGCTTCCCAAATTCCTGGACGCCCAGTACGGGGTGAAGCTGATCGGGCTGGCCGCCCCCCTCATCGCCATCTACCTGGTGGCCGACGTGGGCTCGGTGGGCGGCGGATGGGTGAGCAGCACGCTGATCAAGCGCGGCTGGAGCGTGAACCGCGGGCGCAAGACGGCCATGCTGATCGCGGCGCTCATCATCGTCCCCACGATGTTCGCGCCGCACGCCAACAGCCTGTGGCTGGCGGTGGCGATCGTCAGCATCGCGGCGGCGGCGCACCAGTGGTGGAGCGCCAACCTGTTCACGACCGCCAGCGACATGTTCCCGCGGCGCGCCGTGGCCTCCGTCGTGGGGATCG
>DASQBH010000769.1:0-3465 GCA_035635315.1 Longimicrobium sp. | reverse complement strand
TGGCAGATCGACGTGACGGACGCCCGCTCGCTGCGCACCTTCGTCCGGGAGATCGGCATCTTCGGCAAGGAGGCGGCGGTCGCGCGCGTGGAGCGGGCGATCGAGGAGAAGCGGTACCAGACCAACCGCGACCTGATTCCGCGGCAGGTGTGGGATCGCATCGCGGACGCGAAAGGCGCGGAATCGTGGGCCTCGCTGGCGCGGCGCGCGGGGATCCGCGGGTGGACCAACATGCACGCGGGCCGGCGCGCGCTTTCCCGCGACCGCCTGTCCGTGCTCGCCCGCGCCGTGGGTGACGCCGATCTCACCGCGCTGGCGGAGAGCGACGTCTACTGGGACGAGGTGGTCTCCATTGAGCCGCTGGGCATGAAGCAGGTCTACGACCTGACGGTGCCCGGCACGCACAACTTCGTGTCGAACGACGTGTGCGTGCACAACACCGCCTTTACGCTCAACATTGCGCAGCACGCGGCGATTGCGGAAGGCAAGTGCGTCGCCTTCTTCTCGCTGGAAATGAGCAAGGATTCGCTCGTCCAGCGTCTGCTTACGTCAGAGGCGCGCGTAGACGCTGGCCGCGTACGTACGGGCCGCCTGCGCGACGACGATTATCCGCGTCTTGCACAGGCGGCGGGTCTGCTCAATACCGCGCCGATCTTCATTGACGACACGCCGGGCATTTCGGTGCTGGAGATGCGGGCCAAGGCGCGCCGCCTCAAGAGCGACCGCGACGACCTGTCGATGATCATCGTCGACTACCTGCAGCTGATGCAGGGCAACGCAAAGACGGAAAACCGCCAGCAGGAAGTCTCGGAGATCTCGCGCGGTTTGAAGGCGCTGGCAAAGGAGCTGGAAGTACCCGTCGTGGCGCTAAGTCAGTTGTCTCGCGCGGTCGAATCGCGCCCCGACAAGCGCCCCATGATGTCGGACCTTCGTGAATCCGGCGCCATTGAGCAGGACGCAGACGTCATCATGTTCCTGTATCGTCCCGAATACTACTACGGGCCGACGGATAAGGATGGCAATAGCCTCGAGGGGCTGGCGGAGGTCGTGATCGGGAAGCAGCGTAACGGCGCCACCGGCACCGTACGCATGCAGTTCATCAAGGAGTTCACGCGGTTCGAGAACTTTACCCGCCGGTCGGACGAGGGGTACGGCGGCTGACCGTCCTCCATACGACTAACGCTTTTTACCACCTATTGCACGGATGCCGATGCCGGGTTTTGCCAGGAGGTTGGCCGTGTTGCTGGCACTGCTCGCGGCCGGCCCCGTTCGGGCGGATGCCCAGGGGGAGCCGGAGCTGCCGCACTGCACGGCCGTCGACATCGACCTGGAGCCCTGCCTGGCGCCGTACGACGTGGCGCCGGTGCTCGCGGCCGAGCCGCCGCTGGCCCAGGCCGGCGACCCGCGAAGGACGCCGCACGTGTGGATGCTGGTGGACGAAACCGGCGCCGTGCGCGCCACGCAGGTGGGGCGCAGCGGCGGCGGCATGGACTGGGACTTGGCCGCGGTGGAGCGCGCGAAGCAGCTCCGCTTTCAGCCGGCGATGCACCGCGGCTTTGCCACGCCCGTGTGGATTCTGCTTCCCGTGCCCGCCGTGCCGCTGCCGCAGACGTGCGCGGACGTCGTCATGGGTGCGCCGATGAGCGCGGGCGTCGCCACGTTCGTGGATTCCACGGTCTTCGAGGAGCCCGAATGGGGGACCGCCTATCATTACCTGAGCCTCGGGGGCTTCGGCATCGACCTGTTCGTCTACCCGGCGGCGGAGCATGACCCGGCCGAGGTCCAGATCGAAGAGTCCATCGGCGTGCTGCAGTCCCGGGAGGTCGCCTCGGCGCCGGACTCGCTGGTCGTCGTGAGCCGCGGGCGCGAGCGGGTACGCGCCTACCCCAGCGGAGGCGGGGGCGGGGCCGTGTTCACCGGCCAGAGCGCGCGCTTTCGCATGTGGTTTGGCGACGAGCGGGCGGAGTCGTACATCGCCATCTTTCCGGCGCGGAACGGGTTCGTGAAGGTTCGCGCCACCTATCCGCTCCGCGGCCACGGCCGCGAGATCGTCGCCGAGTTCGTGCGGCAGGTGCTGACGCACCGTGCGTGGAGGGAGCAGGGGTGTCCGCGCGAATGAACGGCTGACGTTGCGCGACGGACCGGGACGGCGGCCGGGGGGTGCCGGGGGCGGCTGCACGCACAGGGGGAGTGGCTGACGGGGCCTGCCAGACATCTTTACCTGTGAAACGAAAAGGTCAGTCATCCTGAGGGAGCGCCCACACCTGACCTGGAGCCATACAACCGCTTGCGCGCGACCGAAGGACCCGGGGGGCGGCCAGTTCCCGGACGTAATCCAGCCCCGC
This sequence comes from Longimicrobium sp., assembly GCA_035635315.1. Classification (GTDB taxonomy): domain Bacteria; phylum Gemmatimonadota; class Gemmatimonadetes; order Longimicrobiales; family Longimicrobiaceae; genus Longimicrobium. The sequence continues at coordinate 1,120 of DASQBH010000769.1, read as the reverse complement.
GGTTCTGCCTGAAAGGTCCTTCGGTCGCCGCCATGGATCCTGCCAGGGCAGGGATTTGCGCGGCGGCTCCCTCAGGATGACTGGTTCGCGGAATCGGGGTTTGGCAACACCCTCTCAGGGGGCAGATGGCGAAGACGAAGACGGCGTACTTCTGCCGCGAGTGCGGCAACGAGACGGCACGGTGGCAGGGGCAGTGCCCGGCCTGCCATGAATGGAACACGCTGGTGGAAGAGCCCGCCGCGCCCAAGCGCGCCAGGGCCGCCGCCGGCGTTTCCGCGTCCGCGCGCGGCGGCTACGGCCCCGTCGCCGCGCCGGTGCGGCTGCGCGACGTGGAGGGCGCGGAGGCGCGGCGCTGGGCGACGGGGCTGGCGGAGTTCGACTTCGTGCTGGGCGGCGGCATCGTCCCCGGCTCGGTGGTGCTGGTGGGCGGCGAGCCGGGGATCGGCAAGTCCACCATCCTCCTCCAGGTCGCGGGGCGGCTGGAGGGGTCGGAGAAGAGCACGCTGTACGTCTCCGGCGAGGAGTCGGCGCACCAGGTAAAGCTGCGCGCGGACCGGCTGGAGGAGGCGGCCGGCTCGGTTACGCTGCTGGCGGAGACGGAGCTGGACTCCATCCTCCTGCGCGCGGCGGAGCTGGCGCCGCAGGTGCTGCTGATCGACTCCATCCAGACCGTCTACACGCCGGAGCTGGAGGGCGCGCCGGGGAACGTGGGGCAGGTGCGCGAGTGCGCGGCGCGGCTGCAGCGCTTCGCCAAGCAGACGGGGACGGCCGTCTTTCTCGTGGGCCACGTGACCAAGGGCGGCGGGATCGCGGGGCCCAAGACGCTGGAGCACATCGTCGACACGGTGCTGTACTTCGAGTCCGCGGGCGGGCTGGACAACCGCGTGCTGCGCGCCACCAAGAACCGCTTCGGCGGGGTGGACGAGATCGGCGTCTTTCGCATGACGGCGGCGGGGCTGGCGCCGGTGGCGAACCCCTCGGAGCTCTTCCTGGGCGAGCGCTCCGGCTCGGCTTCCGGATCCGCCGTCGTGGCGACCATGGAAGGGACGCGCCCGCTGCTCGTGGAAGTGCAGGCGCTTGCGGCGAAGGCGGCGTACGGCGCGCCGCAGCGGGTGAGCAC
>DASQBH010000768.1:0-3691 GCA_035635315.1 Longimicrobium sp. | reverse complement strand
ATGATGGCGCGCGAGCCGGAGGCGTACGGCACCGACGCGGCGGACTTCGCGGTGGTGGAGCGGATGGCGGACGGCGGGGCGGAGGTGCGCATCCACGCCGGACGCGACGAATCGCGCGCGCCCTTCTATCGCCGCCGCTTTCGCGCGGACGAGACGCGGGAGGTGCGCGTCTTTCTGCTGGACGGCGGCGACCGGGCGGAGGTGCGCGGCACCGGCGGCGTGCTGGTGCGCGTGATCGGCGGGGAGGGCGACGACCGGCTGGAGGACCGCGGCACGGGGCGCACGGCGTTCTACGACTCGCGCGGGGACAACCAGCTCGTCCGGGGACCGGCGACGACGGTGGATACGCGCCCGTTCGACCGGCAGGAGTCCATCACGGGCGAGCAGGCGACGGCGGCCCCGCCGCGCGACTGGGGGACGGACGGAGGTCCGCTGACGCCGTTCGCCGCCGTTCGCCCCTTCGCCGACCTGGTGGTGGGCGTGGGACCCTCGAACACGCGCTACGGCTTCCGGCGCATTCCCTACGCGGAGCGCTGGTACGTGCGCGGGCTGTGGGCGCCACTGTACACCCGCTTTGGCGCGGAGGCGCGCTACACGCGCCGGCACACGGGCGACGGCGGGTACGGCTACCTGTTCGGGCGCGCGTCGGAGCTGGAGGGGGTCTACTTCACCGGCTACGGCAACGATACGGATGACGACGAGGGGCTGCGCGAGTACATCGTCTGGGAGCGGCAGGCGCTGCTGGAGCCGGGGATCGTCCTGGACCGGGGCGGCGGCTTCTTCGTCTCCCTGGCCGGCGTGCTGCGCTACACGGACCCGGAGATCGATCCCCTGACGCCGGCGGACGTGACGGGCGCGCTGGGGACGGAGCCGTACGTGACGGCGGGGGTGCGCGCCGGCGCGGCGTGGCTGCGCACGGACTCCATCGCCTTCCCCACCCGCGGCTGGACGCTCGCGGCGGAGGGGAGCGCCTTTCCCTACCTCTCCGAGTCCGCCGCGGGGGACGGCACGCGCGAGGGGGAGTTCTTCCGCGCCGGGGCGCGGGGCGCGTACTACCTGCCGCTGGGGAGCGCCGTCCTGGCGCTGCGGGCCGGCGGCGAAAAGGTGTGGGGCGACTTTCCCATCCAGTACGCGGCGTTCCTGGGCGGGTCGCCCACGCTGCGCGGCCATTCGTTCCAGCGCTTTGCGGGCGACGCGTCGGCGTTCGCGGGGACGGAGCTGCGCGTGCCCCTGTTCGGCAGCGTGGGGGCGCTGGCGCTGGCCGACGCGGGGCGCGTGTGGTTCGACGGCGACTCCGACGACGGGGGGTGGCACACGGCGGTGGGAGCCGGCGCGTACTTGCGCGCGGGGGCGCAGACGCTCAGCGTGTTCTACGCGCAGGGCGAGCGCGGCATCCTGTACCTGCGCCTGGGTCTCCCCTTCTGACGGCTTGATGTCCACAGCCTGGCCCCAATCCCGGCCCGATCCCACACCCGGAACCGAGGCGGAGCGCACGACCCTGGTGCGCTTCGATCCCGGTGCGCCCGGCGTGCTGCGCGCGGTGGCCACCGGGCCGGCCCCCGAGGGGTTCCGCGCCGGCGAGCCCGCCACCGAGACCTTCCGCGACGTCTACTACGACACCGACGACGAGGCCCTGGAGCGCCGCGGCGCCTGGGCGTGCCTGCGCCACCACGCGGACGGCGCGCGCACCCTGGCCGTGCGCACGGGCGCGGAGGCGGAGGGCGGACAGCTGGCCGCCGCGCCGGTCGCGGCGGACGAAGCCGCGCCGCTGGCAGGCGGCTCCGCGCCGGCGGCGATGCTGCGGGCGATGGTGGATCCGGAGCGATTGATCTCCCGCGTGGAGCTGGAGACGCACCGCATCGTCCGGCCGATCCAGTCGCTGGACGGGCGCCCGGCGGAGGTGGCGTGCGACGCCATCACCGCGCGCAACGGGGAGCTCAGGGCGCGGCTGGAGGAGATCGAGCTGCGCCTTCCCCCCGGCGCGGACGCGGACCACCCCGTGGCGGCGGCGCTGCGGCACGCGCACGGGATGCGGCGCGTGTCGGAAGACCGGCTGGAGCGCGCGCGGCACGCGCTGGACGAGCGCGCGCTGGACCGGATGGAGGCCGCCGTCCGCGCCGCGCGCCGCGTGGCCGTCGTCGCCGTGGAGGACGGGCGGATCGCCCTGCGGCGCGAGCGGACGGCGCTGCGCATTCCCGCGGGCGACGGGGGCGGGGAAGACAACGCGCGCCGCGTGCTGCGCGAGTGCTTTGGCCACGACGGCGCCCGCGTCCGCCTGCTGGGCGTGGGTCCCGGGCCGGCGGACCGCGCGGCGGTGGAGGTGTGGCTGGCGGAGGGCGCCTACACGCAGACGGAAGACGCGCGCTGCGAGATCGTCCGCATCCCGCTGGACGAAGTGCTGCATTCCGTCGGCTCCCCCGCGCTGCGGGACCGCGACACGCTGGCGGCGCTGCACGTGGTCGCGCGCTCGGAGCTGCCGTCGCGCGTCCGCGGCGAGGGGAACCGCGAGGAGCTGGCCGCCGCGCGCGCCACGCTGGCCAGCGCCCCGCCGGCCGAGGGGACGGAGGAGCTGCCGCCGGGAAGCATGCTGAACATGGAGCTCAGCATGCTGGCCTTCAACCGCCGGGTGCTGGGGCTGGCGGAGGACGAGCGGCTGCCGCTGCTGGAGCGGCTGCGCTTCGTCTCCATCTTCGGCGCCAACATGGACGAGTTCTTTCGCGTCCGCGTGGCCGGGTTCAAGCGGCAGGTGGCGCTGGGGAGCACGAAAGCGACGATCGACGGAGCCACCCCGCAGGAGCAGCTGGACGCCATCGGGGTGCGGGCGCGGCGGCTGCTGGACCGCGCCTACGTGCTGCTGGCCGGCGCGCTCCTTCCGGAGATGGCGGAGCACGGCATTCGCGTGGTGCACCTGGACGCCCTGTCGCGCAGCGAGCTGGAGATGGTGCGCGGGTTCTGGACGCACGACGTGCATCCCCTGCTCATGCCCCTCACGGCCGGCCCCGGCCACCCCTTTCCCCACGTCCGCAACCTGCGCCCGGCGCTGGCGGCGCTCCTGCGCGATCCGCGCACGGGGGAGCGGCGGCTGGGGATGGTGGAGCTGCCGGACGGGCTCCCCCGCTTCGTCCGCCTGCCGGAGAGCCGCCGCTTCATCCCCATGGAAGAGGTGATCCGCGCCTCCTTTGCCGCCCTGTACCCGGGGATGGAGGTGGAGCCGGCCCACACCTTTCGCGTGACCCGCAGCGCGGAGCTGCACCTGGACAGCACCCAGGTGGAAGACCTGCTGCACGCGGTGGAGGAGCAGGTGCGCAAGCGCCGCTTTCGCCCCGTCGTGCGCCTGGAGGTGGAGCGGGCCATGCCGGACGGCGTGCGCACCATGCTGCTGCGCGAGCTGCAGTACGAGGTGCCGGGGCAGGTGACGGTGCTGGGCGAGGAGGACGTGTACCCCGTCGACGGGCTGGTCGATCTGCGCGGCGTGCGCGAGCTGGCGGAGGTGGACGCGCCGGAGCTGGTGTATCCCCCCGCGGAGCCGCCGCACGAGCCGCTGGACCCGGAGCGCGGCGTCTTCGAGCAGCTGCGCGAGGCGCCGGTGCTGGTCTCCTTTCCCCGCGACTCGTTTCGCGGCACGGTGGAGCGGCTGGTGATCGATGCGGCGGAGGACCCCGACGTCCTGTCCATCAAGCTGGCCCTGTAC
>DASQBH010000767.1:0-4563 GCA_035635315.1 Longimicrobium sp. | reverse complement strand
GCTTACCCAGAACGAGATCCGCGCCGCGTCCGACGTCTACATCCGCTCGCGCGCCACCATCCTGTGCTGGGCGATGGGGCTTACGCAGCACGAGAACGCGGTGGACAACATCATCGCGTGCAGCAACCTGCTCCTGCTGCGCGGCAACGTGGGCCGCCCCGGCGCGGGCCCGTGCCCCGTCCGCGGCCACAGCAACGTGCAGGGCGACCGCACCGTGGGCATCAACTACCGCCCGCCGGAGTGGACGGAGCGCATGGAGGCGGAGTTCGGCTTCAGCGCGCCGCGGGAGACGGGGCTGGATGTCGTCCACGCCATCGAGGCGATGGCGCGGGGGCGCATCCGCTTCTTCATGTCCATCGGCGGCAACTTTCTCAGCGCCTCGCCCGACACGTCGATGGTGGGGGAGGGATTGAAGTCCGTCGATCTGGCTGTCCACGTAACCACCAAGCTCAACCGCACGCACGTCACCGCCGGGCGCGAGGTGATGATCTGGCCCTGCCTGGGGCGCACGGAGATCGACCGGCAGGCGTCCGGGCCGCAGTTCGTCATGGTGGAGGACTCCATGTCCGTGGTCCACGTCTCCCAGGGGCGCAACAAGCCCGCGTCGCCGCGGCTGATGAGCGAGGTCGCCATCGTCTGCGGGCTGGCGAAGGCCACGCTGCCGCAGGGGTCGTTGGATTGGGATGCGCTGGCCGCGGACTACGACCACATCCGCGACCGCGTGGAGCGCGTGGTGCCGGGGTTCGAGGCGTACAACCGGCGCGTCCGCGAGCCGGGCGGCTTTGTGCTGCGCAACGCCGCCGCGCACCGCGAGTGGAACACGCAGAACGGCCGCGCCAACTTCGTCGTGGTCCCCACGCCCGACATCCGCCTGGGTGAAGGGCAGCTGCGGCTGTTCACCATCCGCTCGCACGACCAGTTCAACACCACCATCTACGGTCTGGACGACCGCTACCGCGGCATCAGGCAGGCGCGCCGCGTGGTGCTGATGCATCCGGACGACCTGGCCGAGCGCGGCCTGAAGCCCGGCGACTGGATCGACGTGCGCAGCCACGGGGCCGACGGCCGCGAGCGCGTCGCCCCGCGCTTTCGCGCCGTCGCCTACGACGTGCCGCGCGGGTGCGCCGCCGCGTACTTCCCGGAGGCCAACGTGCTGGTCCCCGTGGGCAGCCGCGCGAAGGGGAGCAACACGCCGTCCAGCAAGATGATCCCCGTCACGGTGGAGCGCGCCACCAGCCAGGTGGACGTCGTGGGCGCGGACGAGCGGCTGGTCTACCGCGACGCGCCCGCGCAGGCCGAGCGGCTCACCGGCGCCGCGGTGTAGCCCATGCGCCGGGGAAGCACGTCGCGCCGCCGCATCGAGCGCGTCACCGTCACCGGCGACGGCGCGACGGTCCGCACGCGCGACGACCAGCTGGCCGTGGAGGAGCCGCTGGAGATCCGCATCATCCGCGCGGAGGACCCCCATCTCCCGGTGGACCAGGTGGCGCACCGCGTGTCGGTGACGATGCGGACGCCGGGGGCGGACTTCGAGCTGGCGGCGGGCTTCCTGTTCGGCGAGGGGCTGATCGGCGGCGCGGAGGCGGTCGCATCCATCCGCTACTGCACGGACGCCGAGCAGCAGTACAACGTGGTGAACGTGCGGCTGGCCCCCGGCGCGCCGTTCGATCCCGCCGCCCTGTCGCGCAACTTCTACGCGACCAGCAGCTGCGGCGTGTGCGGCAAGGCGTCCATCGAGGCGGTGATGGGGCCGCCGTGCGCCCGCATCGAGAGCGCGCTGGAGGTGAACCCCGCCGTCCTGATCGCCCTCCCGGGGAAACTGCGGGAGGCGCAGCACGTATTCGACAGGACGGGTGGATTGCACGCGGCGGCGCAGTTCACCGCGGACGGCGAGCTGGTGCGCATTCGCGAGGACGTGGGCCGCCACAACGCCATGGACAAGCTGGTGGGATCGGCGCTGCTGGCGGGCGAGGTGCCGCTGGCGGAATCGATCGTGCTGGTGAGCGGGGGCACCAGCTTTGAGCTGGTGCAAAAGGCCGCGCGCGCCGGGGTGCCGGTGCTGGCCGGCGTGTCGGCGCCCAGCAGCCTGGCCGTGGAGTTGGCCGCGGAGGTGGGGATGACGCTCGCGGGGTTCGTCCGCGATCCGGGGTTCAACGTGTACGCGGGGGGCGCGCGAATCGCTCCCCGCCTGCCACAGGGAGTGGGTGGATGATGACGGGACGCCGCTGGTTGGGGATGATTACGATGGCCGCCGCGCTGGCCGCCTGCGGAGAGCAGGGCGGGGAACTGCGCGACGCCACCGAGCGCCGCCGCGCCCAGGCCGTGGAAGGCGACTCGGTGGTGTTCGACACCACCGCCTCCGGCCAGCCCACCGGCCGCGTTCCCGCGTTCGTGCTGGCGGATTCGGCCGCGCCCTCGACGCCCGCGGCCACCACCACCCCGGGCGCGGCGGTGGATTCCGCCACTCCCGCCACGCCGGCGGCGCCCGCGGTGGACCCCGCCACGCAGCAGGCGTGGACGGCCGGCGTGCGCGACCAGGTGCGCACGGTTCCGCGCCCCGTGACCCTGCGCGACGTGCGCGTGGGGGTGAACCAGGGCTTCGACCGCGTGGTGCTGGAGTTCCTGGGGAGCGCGGTGCCCGGGTACCGCGTGGAGTACGTGGACCGTCCCGTCCACCACTGCGGTAGCGGCGACCCCGTGCCCGTGGCGGGCGACGCGTGGCTGACCGTCACCCTGCGCGGCACGCAGGCGCACACCGACCAGGGGCAGGCCACCGTGCAGCAGCGCGAGCGCCGCCTGCAGATGCCCATCGTAAAGGAGCTGGAGTTCACCTGCGACTTCGAGGGCGTGGTGGAGATCGTGCTGGGCGTCTCGCGCCCCAACCGCTACCGCGTCACCGAGCTCCAGAACCCCACCCGCCTCATCATCGACGTGCAGCAGTAGGCGGAAATGAACAAAGTGGTGGCTCCGATGTATTTCTGGTATACTCCTTCGATACGGACCGTTGAGCCGTTGTCACCGGTTCCTGCTGACGGGGTGGGCAGACCGCCGAGTACCCTGCACGAGTACGTCCAATGCCTGCACGCAACAACTCTCTTCGTGAAGCAGCTGGAGCCATCGGGCTTACGCCAGCCGGGCTGAAGCAGTTTCTGCTGGTGACGTTGACATCGCCGAGCACGGCGGAGCAGCTCGACCACTGGTACGTCCGCCACGCAAAGCCGCAGGACAACCCTGTAGAGTTCGAAGATCCGAAGGCTGCGCTTACCTACCTTGTCGAGTTTGTGCCACCCTCATCTCGAAAGCAACTGGGTCGACGGCTCTTGGAGACGGTTGCGCAGGGCTTCGACGCCGACGGACAGGCGTACCCCGATTGGCTTGTGGAACTGCAGGGGCTGTACGAAATCGATCAGAAGGCTGTAGCGGCTGGCGAGCATCGCAGCGCGATGGGCAAGTACTCCCACCTGAGCTGGTCCAGCGACGACTACGCACGGCGCAAGCAGGATGAGATCGACCTCGAGGACGGGAGAGCCGCTTGAGCTACGTTCTGGATGCGTGTGCCATGATCGCGTACCTGAATGGCGAGCCCGGGGCGGCTGCCGTGGACGGAATGCTCAAGGACACCGGAAGGGAGTGCTTTGCTCACTCCATCAACCTGTGCGAGGTCTATTACGACGCCCTCCGGGCCGCGGACGAGTCCACCGCCGACCAGGCGATTCAGGATCTTGTGGCCGCTGGCGTCGTCGAACGGAATGAGATGGATCCTACCCTCTGGCGTGAGGTCGGAAAGATCAAGTCGCGCGGACGGATCTCGATTGCCGATGCGTTCTGTGCAGCACTGACAAATCGTGTGAGTGGCGATGCCGTGACGTCCGACCGCCGGGAATTTGAACCTCTCGCGGCAGCGGGTGTTTGCTCCGTGACGTTCATCCGCTGACCGAAAGCCAGTAACGCTCGCGTCCCGCTGGTCGGGAGTCTTCAAACCAGGCCCGCTTCTGACCGAAGCGGGCCTGGTACGTTGGAGATTCCCTCGCGGCTCGGGCAAAAAACAGGGGTCGCCCGAGGATCAGTCGCGGCGCAGCACCATGCGCGTCTCTTCGGGCGCGTCCAGCGGGTAGCTGGTGAAGTCCAGGATCAGGCGGCTGGCGCTTGCCCGCGCACGGTAGCGCGCGGTGGGCTGGCCGGTGAGATCGGACTCGTACTGCCCCGTCAGGTAGTCCCAGACCTCCTGGCGCTGCGCGCTGAGGAACAGGCTGTCGCCCTCCACCTCGTACACGCCGTGCTCGCGCGAGTAGCCCAGCAGGTGATCGCCCGGGCGGCCCCACTCCGCGTGCCCGGTGGTACCCCAGGTGTAGCTGCCGTCCGCGCGCAGCTCCAGCCGGATCTCATGGCGGTTCCAGGGTCCGTGCCGGGATTCTATGTGGTGCACCCATTCGCCCACGATCGAGTCGGAGCCCAGAATGCTCGCGCAGGCGGCGAGCAGCGGCAGCACCATCAGGGGTGCGATCCGGCGGATGTTTCGCATGGCCATCAAGGGTCCATCTTCGCCCGGTCGAGCGCCCAGCG
>DASQBH010000766.1:0-2365 GCA_035635315.1 Longimicrobium sp. | reverse complement strand
AGGATCATCAGGACCATCCCGACCAACCAGGCCATCAGAAGCGACGCCCACGGACGCTGTATGCGCGCGGAGGGCACGAACATAAACGTGTACAGGAACCAGCCGGTAAGGGCGGCCCAGCGAAAGAACGCGCCGGGGTAGGCGTAGACGCCGGCGGGGAGCTCCGCCAAGCGCGCCACCGCGGCCGCGCTCAGCCCCAGCAGCGCCAGCGGCACGGCCAGCCACACCAGCCCCGAGACGTAGCGCAGGGCGAACAGGTGCACCCGCGGCAGGGGAAGGGAAAGGGCGTAGATCCAGCTGCCGCGCCGCTCGTCGGCCCACGTCCCCGCGCCCCACGCCATCGCGCCCAGGCAGACGACGCCCATCAGCAGCACCCCGGCGTTCTGCGAGACCAGCAGGCCGGTGACGCTGTCCCCGCGCCGCCGGCCCATCAGCGCCAGCGCCATCACGGGGATGAGCGCAAAGACGGCGCTGGTGAGCAGCAGCACCAGGCGGCGGCGCTCCCACTCCACCCGCACGAACTCACGCAGCAGCATCGCGCGCCTCCGTGCGGTTGCGCAGCAGCTCCACGTAGCACTCCTCCAGGTCCAGGTCCACCACCTCGCGCACCTGCACGGCGTGCCCGCCCAGCGCGGGCGCCATCTCCGGCTCCCAGCCGCGCACGGACCACAGCTCCTCGCGGCCGCGGCGCACGCGGGAAAGGAGGGAGAAGGGGAGCGCATCCGCATCCACCTCCCCGGACGGGAGCACGCGCAGGCGCTTGATGTGGCCGCGGAACGCCTCCAGCGGCATCTCGGCCACCATGGCCCCCTCGTCCATCACCCCGATCCAGTCCGCCATCCGCTCCAGCTCGTGCACGATGTGCGAGGAGACCAGGACGGTGGCGTGCGTGTCGGCCACGTACTCCATCAGCAGCTCGGTAAAGTCGCGCCGGGCCACGGGGTCCAGCCCGTCGGTCGGCTCGTCCAGGATCAGCAGCCCGGGGCGGTGGGCCAGCGCCAGGAGGAGGGCCAGCTTCCCCGCCTGCCCCTTGCTCAGGTGGCGCGCGGGGCGGTCGGAGGGGATCCCCATGCGGATGCGCAGCTCTTCGGCGTACGCGGCGCTCCACGAGGGGTAGAAGGCGGCGTGGTGGCGAAGGAGGCGGTCCACCGGCATCCACTCCGGCATCCCGGGGCGCTCGGGGACGTACCCCACGCGGCGGCGCGCCTCGGCCGGAAGGCGGCGCGCGTCCACGCCCAGGATCTCCACCTCGCCCGCGTCGGGGTGCACCAGGTCCAGCAGCAGGCGCAGCGTGGTCGTCTTTCCCGCGCCGTTGGGCCCCAGCAGGCCGTACACGGCGCCCGCGGGGACGGAAAGCGAGACGTCGCGCACGGCAAAGTGCCGGCCCATGCGGCGCGAAAGGCCGCGGGTGCGCAGGGCGAGGGGCATGCGGCTCAGCGGACGGTCAGGTGCGCCTGGCCCGCGGCGGGCTTGTCCGCGCGGCGCTGGCGCAGGCGGCGGAAGAGCGCGAAGGCCAGGGCCACCAGCATCACGTCGTAGACGACGGCGGTGGCCACCATGGCGGGGGTGAGTGTGAGGGTGAGCTCCGGCATGGCTCTCAGGGCTCCTGACCCCGGTTGGGGAGTGCCGCGGCGGGCGCCACGGCAAGGGCTCCGGCGCCGGCGACGCGCGCCAGGCTCCGGTCCAGCGTCTCGCGCACCTCCGCGGGCGAAAGGCCCAGGCGAAAGGCGTCTTCCAGCATCCGCTCGATGAGGGTGCGGGCCAGCTCGTCGCGCTCCGCCTCGCGGCGGCCGGTCTCCATGGCGGCCACGAAGGTGCCCTGGCCGCGCTGCACGTAGGTGATCCCCTCGCGCTCCAGCTCGCGGTAGGCCTGCGCCACGGTGTTGGGATTCACCCGCAGCTCGCCGGCAAGCTGGCGCACCGAGGGGAGCGGATCGCCCTCGGCCAGCTCCCCCGCCGCCACCGCCGCGCGCACCTGTCCCACGATCTGGGCGTAGATCGGCACCGGTGACGAGGCTTCGACGCGAAAGAGCATGTCGGACGCGAGGAGTGTACGAGTGTACTAGCTTCCCAGTACACTAATACGGGGTTCGATCCCGCGCAAGGAAAAGATCTCACGCGGAGAGATGGGGGTGCTTCGGCGGAATCCCGGGTCGGGCAGAGAAACAGAAGGGCCTCACACAGAGTCAGCAGAGTCAGCAGAGTCAGCAGAGGGAGAGTGCACGGTAATGCCGGCCATCTGCCGTTCAGTCCGGCTCTGCCAACCTGCTTACGCCGCGTGAGAGGTGTTTCCGAACCTCGTCAGAGGCGTGTCACCTGAGGGCGCGACGGCGCACGCGGCCAGGACGAGAAGGATGCGGATTTT
>DASQBH010000765.1:0-2072 GCA_035635315.1 Longimicrobium sp. | reverse complement strand
GGCGCTCCCTCAGGATGACTTGCCTTTGCTTTCAGGGGTAAAGAAGGTTTTTCGACACCCTCTCAGCTGGACTTTGTCCAATTCGCAGCAGTAGGGTGGCGGCAGGTCTCGCCAATGCACCCGTCCAGTTTACATTGGGTGCATGTGCCTATCTGCCCCTGCGATCGCGATCGGATTTGCTGAGTTCGAGGCGCTTATCGTCTCGTTCTCACCTCTTTTCACGCAGCCTACGTTCGCCAATGCGCGCCAATTGGTCATCGGCGCGCTCCTGTCGCCCGGCAGGCGCACCGTTGCGGCGGCACTCCGCATCTCAGGCCTGGAGGCGCAGCGCACCTTCCAGAACTATCACCGCGTGCTCTCCCGCGCGCGCTGGGATACCCTGCAGGCCAGCCGCATTCTGTTCTTCCTGCTGATCACCGCGTTTGTCACGCGCGGTGTGATCGTCCTTGGCATCGACGAGACGATCGAGCGGCGTTGGGGAAAGAAGATCGCGAAGCGAGGCATTTACCGAGATCCGGTGCGCTCCAGCCACGGGCACTTCGTCAAGGCGAGCGGCCTGCGCTGGATCAGTCTCATGCTGCTCGTACCCATACCCTTTGCGGGTCGTGTGTGGGGGCTCCCGTTCCTGACGGCACTCGCCCCCTCCGAGCGATACGCGCACGAGCATGGCATCCGCCACAAGTCAATCACCGAGTGGGGGCGGCAGCTCGTCAAGCAGGTCCGGCGGTGGGTGGCCGAGCGCAGGATCATCCTGGTCGCTGACAGCACGTACGCCACATTCGACTTCCTCGACAGTGTGCGTGAGTTCGTCACCGTGATCACCCAGGTGCGCATGGACAGCGCCCTTTACGCTCCGGCTCCGCCGCGCGTCGCCGGAAAACCCGGGCGGCCGCGGATCAAGGGCGAGCGTCTGCCGAGCCTGCAACAGCGGTTGAGCGATCCAGCCACGCAGTGGCAGCGCATCCACCTCCGCGCCTGGTATGGCCGCACCCGCAAGGCCGTCGAGATCACGTCCTTCACCGCGGTGTGGTACAAGGGAGGCAAGCCTCCGGTCACCGGTCGATTCGTGCTGGTCAGAGATCCTGACGGGAAGCTGGAGCCGCGTGCTTTCCTCTGCACCGACCCCTCGCTTCGCCCTGTACGCATTGTCTCATACTTTGTGCGCCGGTGGCAGATGGAAGTCACCTTCGCCGAAGTTCGCCGTCACTTGGGAGTCGAGACACAGCGCCAATGGTCGCGGCTCGCGATCGACCGCACCACTCCCGTTCTGCTCGGGCTGTTCTCGGTCGTAGCCATCCTGGCGCAAGAGCTTCATCGCACCGCACGGCTGACACCGCGACAGGCGGCATGGTATGCCAAGCCGGGGCTCACTTTCAGCGACGCCATCGCTGCCGTGCGGCGCCAACTCTGGGTGCACGAGTTTATTTCCTCCTCGGCGTCCGACCCGGAGAGCGCTACAATTGCGAGCCCGCTGCTCCAACGCTGGGCCCAAGCACTCGCTTATGCTGCCTGAAAGGCCAAAGTCGAGCTCAGGAGGTCACGTTCGGGATCGGAGCGATCTCACCCGCCTGCCAACCGCTTGGGCGCTACGGTTTTCGCCCGCCGCCGACGGGGAGCCGCACGAAAGGCCCGACCTCCGCCAGAAGCCGGGCGCGGCGGGCGGCGAACGGCGGGTCCGCGGCGGACCAGGCGGCGTCCACGGCGTGCAGGTGCGGCCGCGCGCGCTCGGGCTCGCCCGCGGCGGTCCAGGCGCGGGCCAGCAGCTCGTGCAGCTCCGTCCGCGCGACGTACAGGTTGGAGGCTTCGAGCGAGCCGCGGAGCGCCGCTTCGAGCAGCTCCGCGGCTTCGCGGGCCCTGCCCTGCCGCACCAGCACGCGCGCGAGCTCCATGTTGATGCGCGTATAGCCGAACGTCCGCGACTCCAGGGCGCGGCGGAACGCGGCGGCGGCCTGGCGCTCGTCGCCGCGCGCGCGCCACAGGAGCCCGCGCACGTAGTGGTGCGAGCGCCGGTCGCGCGCCCACGCCGTCCGCGCGCCCAGCGCCTCCAGCTCGCCGGCCAGGCGCGCGAGGGC
>DASQBH010000764.1:0-2250 GCA_035635315.1 Longimicrobium sp. | reverse complement strand
AAGGCGGCGACCAGCTGAGCCCGGAGTCCATCAGCGGCCGCGTGCGCAACCTGGGCAAGGCGGCGCCCGTGGTCTTCCTCAACGCCTGCCAGGTGGGGCGCGGCGGCCATTCGCTGGTGGACGTGGGCGGATTCGCGCGGCGCTTCGTCGGCGCGGGCGCCGCGGCGTTCGTGGGCGCGTACTGGTCGGTGTACGACGAGCCCGCCAGCGCCTTTGCCATCGCGCTGTACGACCGGCTGCTGGCCGGCGAGCCCTTCGGCGCCGCCGCGCTGGCCGCCCGCCGCTCCGTCCGCGCCGACGGCGATCCCACCTGGCTGGCCTACACCGTGTACGCCGACCCCTTCGCCACCCTTGGATGAGCGTCCCGGCGATGCCCACGCCCTCCTCCCGCCGGCGGAATCGAGATGTATGGAATCCGCAAAAGATCTGGCACGCAGAGGAAGCGAGGAAGCGGAGAACTGCCTGGGAAATCCCCGTTTTTCTCTGCTTCCTCTGCTTCCTCTGCGTGAGAACCTGCAGTTGGGGATAATGAGCGTATTTGCGGATTCGGTATTACTCCGCCCGGCTGATGCGGGTGAGCATCCGCAACTCCGAATCCGGGAGCACGCGTCCAAAGACCCGTTTCACCTCGCTGCGGAACGCGTCTGCCTGTTTGGCTGTCTTCAGCGCTCTGGTGATCAGGGCGAACCTGCGGCGTCGCCACCACCCTGACAGCTCCGACAGCGGACCTTTCGCTTTGGGTGCGAGAGCGAGAAAGGCTGCCGGTGTCCCGCCGATGGCCGCCGTGGTCAGCGCGGTTCCCCCTTCCACCAGTGTCCACATTGCACCCGGGGTTCCGGAGTCGCCGAACACCTTCTTGAGCGCCGATGAGTAGTCACTCAGGCCCCGCAATGATTTCTGCAATTCCTCCGCTGCCACCGCCTCGCGCATCCGCTGGCAGAAATCTCTGAAGCGCTCCGCTTCTTTCGAGTAGCGAATCTCCAGGGCCGTGCGGAGAACATCCGCCGGCGCGGAGCTCAGCCGCAGGACCGTGCGCAAAAAGAGAGGAAGCCCCACCGCAAGGGACCCTGCTCCAAATACCTTCCTCACCTGCTCCGCCGCGGCGATCTCTTCCTTGAGCGCAAGCTCTACCAGCGCTTCATCACGCACCGGCGACAGCGAAGACCGGGTGAGGAGCTTCCAGCAGAGGGGCCACCGGAGCGCATCGGGTTTGTACGGTGCATCCAGCACTTCGGCCGCGCACAGGTACATCTGGGCACGAACGATCGATCCTTCCGCGAAACGGCCAAAGCGCCGGCCCTCGCCGTGCAGGTACCACTCGTTGAAGACCGTATCCGGAAGAAGCTTTTCGCGGCGGACGAACCGCGCCATCGATGTGCTCAACGCCGGCGTGGATTCGTAAAGAGAGGCAGTCTGCGCACTTTCCGGTGCACCGGGACGCTGATCGCCAGAGCCCCAGTAATGGTTGGAGATGTCTTGGAGCGTCCCGACGTACGCGCGGAGCTCCTCGTCTGCCCGGTCCAGGTCCAGAAACAGGTCGCTCCACATCTGCGGCACGTTGCGGGCTTCCCGGGATCGAAGGGTGCGCCACTCCTCGAGAAGCGAGAACGGTTCCTTGTGCAGCACGCGCATGATCCCATCCGGAAGCTGGGCAGCGAACACGTCCAGCCGTTGCCCCGCATCTCCTCCGGTTCCCATCCGCAGCACGGTGATGTGCTTGTGCAGGATGACACTTTCCACGAACGATGCAAGGTTCAGCAGATTGATCGCATTCGGCTCCTCGCGGCCTTCGAGCAGATCGGAAATGAACAGCACGGTGGACGCGTCGATGAGAACCCGGTCCATGTTTGCCTCCGGGCGTTCGATTCACCTGGTCTGGTGGTTCATTCGCGAACCACCGGACCGCTCAGGATCAGCTCGGGAGACTCTCCACGAGCCCTTGTGCGCTTCCTGGCCTTCTCAAGGCGGGCCGCGTACGCTTTCTGCTTTGCGCGCGCTCCCTGGACGATCGCAATCTCGCAGAGACAGGAGAGCGCCTGCAGCGCCACTCGCGGCTGAAATTCCGCTTCCTCGTACACACCGAGCGCGCGCAGGAAATTCTCTTCCGCCGTTTCCAGGTCGCGCAAGCGGAACGCAGCCCAGCCGAGATTGAAGCAGATGATCGCCAACCTCTCCTCCGCTACGCCCCCCTCCGCTCCCAGCCGTAGCGCTTCGCGATAGACCTCGACCGCTCCGGCGTGGTCGCCACTC
>DASQBH010000763.1:0-2061 GCA_035635315.1 Longimicrobium sp. | reverse complement strand
ATTGAAGTGTGAAGTGTGAGATGCACTCCTCGACTAGATCGCCGCCGTGGCTTTTATGGTCGTGAGCGCAAACGGCAGAGGATTGGAAGGCCGTGAACCGCGCGTTTCACATTAAGGAAAGGTGAGTCGGGGCGCCCCAGTATGCGGTCGAGGCCTGGCAGGTGGAGCCACGCTGGCGCGGACAGTGTCGGCGATAGAGATTGGCTGAGGATCCGTCCCCGTCTGTACGGCGCCCGGGTCGTCTGCGATTCATGAATTGATGATGAGACGTGCCGCATGGCCGGTCCCAACCCCCTGCGCGAGCTCACGCTGGCGCGCATCCGCAGCTTTCTGCGCGAGCCCGAGGCGCTGTTCTGGACCTTCGGCTTTCCCATCATCATGGCCGTGGGGCTGGGCCTGGCTTTTCGCGAGCGGCCGGCGGAGCGCGCGGCCGTGGGTATCGAGCGCGGCTCCGTGGCCGAGCGCTACGCCCCCGCGCTCCGGGCGTCGCCGGAGGTCGATCTTAAGATCCTCGCCGCCGACTCGGCCGAGACGGCCGTCCGCAGGGGCGACGTCGCCGTGCTGCTGACCGGGCGCGACGCGCTCACCTACCGCTACGATCCCGCCCGCCCGGAGAGCCGCAGCGCCCAGCTGGTGGCGGACGGCGTGGTCCAGCGCGCCGCGGGCGCCAGCGATCGCGTGCCGTCCGTCCACGACCGGGAGCGGCGGCCGGGCGGGCGGTACATCGACTGGGTGCTGCCGGGGCTCATCGGGATGAACCTGATGAGCACGGGGTTGTGGGGGATGGGCTTCGGCATCGTGCAGATGCGGCAGAAGAAGCAGATATTGCCGGGCTTCCGCAGTGCGCTTGCCTTCACGTCCACAAGGACTGATCGGCACGGCTATCGAGGCGCATGGCCTGTTCAGCATTCGGCATGGGTGCCGCATCCGGACCGTGTCCGCGACACCCGGTTGTCACGAATTTTGTCACGGACAAAAAGCCTGATGAGGGCGACGTGTAGGTGAGAGACCTGGAGCCCGCCAAGCGTGAGGGGCCGCACCCGATCAGGTGCGGCCCCTCACGCTGTTGCCGTCATCCCCAAAGCTTCCGCTCTTCTTCAAAGGCTTCGACGTTCACAACCCTCTCGCGAAACCAACGCACCCGGGGGATCGGGACACGGGCATAGATGCTCCTCCGGGCATTCTGCGCGAGTAGAGCCTGCATCTCAAACGTCTTCGCCGCAGAGAGCTCAGGCGGATTACGGTGTGCACTACCCACCTGCGTGTGCAGCAGGTGCCGGGGGCTCAACGGCATGATGATGTCTGCGCCACGCTGCATCCACCCAGCCTCGAATCCATGAGGCTGGTCAGCGAGGTAGCCCAAACGAAGTACGGGGTGATCGGTCGTAAACCACTCCGTCGACTCATGGGCGCGAAGTACCTGCCATCGATGGTGCAGAAAACGCGGAGGATACTCGCGGATCATCCGCTTGCGGCTCGCCAGCCATGAGCCGGTCCCGACGGTGAATTCGGCTCTCACAGCCACCTGACCGCTGGCGACAGGCTCACGCGTCACCGTGAGGGGGAGCGCCTCGTCAACGGGGCCGGCTGACGGTGGAGCACCGACGAGGGACGCTTTCATACGGACAGCGCGCTTCAAGGAGTTGGCGAGGAGATCTGGCACGATCTCGCTCGTCTTCTGCTGATACGAGATGTAATCCTTTGGCGTTCGGACACTCTGCGCGAACGCATAGCGGACGAGGTGCTCAAGATCCTGCCTGGTCAACGCCCGCTCGGCCGTGACTTTCTCGAGCACCTCCTGAGCTGGCTGCTCCACGTACTCGTTCAACCACTTCTCGTAGTGGTCGAGATCTAGATCCGGATGCTCGACGCTGTACAGGTCGCGCATCGACCCGGCGCTCCTGATCGGCAGCGGCCGCCATTCGGGGTAGCTGTCGCTGGGCACGACAATCTTGTACTCCTGGACGGTCTGCCCACGATCGGCCCACCGGCCGAGGTATGCCCGCTGCACAAAGTGGTTTAAGCGAGTTGGGTTCGCGGTATGCATGGCCTCACCCCAAT
>DASQBH010000762.1:0-4186 GCA_035635315.1 Longimicrobium sp. | reverse complement strand
ACAGTCCGCGAAGGCGGACTTCGCGTTGTTCCAGCGGCGAATTCATTCGCTCCTGGCGTGGACTCGGCGGCCAGGGGGTGTGCGGCGTCCCATGCACCTGCGCGTCCGCAACCGGCAGGCTCGCGGCCTCCACCTTCGTTCTTCGAAGCGCGCGGCACCCGCGGCTACAGTCCGCGAAGGCGGACTTTGCGTTGTTCCAGCGGCGAATTCATTCGCTCTGCCGGGCTCACGGAGGGAGCAATCGGGTGCCGATTCCGAGCCCTCGATGCGCCCCGTAAAGGATGACACCGTCCTCCCGGCGAACCCTGTACGCACCTTCATCACGACCGCGAAAACCGGGCCCGGCGCATACCCCCCAGCGGAACGGTTGATCCGGCGCGGAGGCAGCGGATCGCCTCAGGAGCGGCGGATGTCCGGCGTCCGCTGCTCCGCCTGCTCGCGCGGGCAGCCCTGGCTCTTCGTGAGCAGCTTGCGGTGCAGGTGCACGCGGGACCGGTGCTCGGCCATGACCTCGTCCGAGACCCTGGCCCGCATGGGCGGCAGCTTCGTCATCCGGTCCTTCTTCGAACGCGGCGGCGCCCAGCGGGAGCCGGGGCCGTCCAGCTCTAGCCCCGCGGGGGACGGAGCGCCGGGCGTGAGCCACGCCAGCTGGACGGTGTGCGGGCTCACCTCGCCCGTCAGGGCGCTGGCGCGGGCCTCCAGGCCCAGGCCGGACAGCAGGCCCAGCGCCGCCGCGGCGGCGACCAGTGCGGGGGTGCGCTTCATCATGCCCTCCTCGCGTGGGGGTGAAAACCGTCCGCGCCGCCGGCCCCGGACGGAGGGGGCGGCGCGGCGGGTGTGGCGTCAGCCGATCCAGTACGTAGCCTTGACCAGGAACACGTTGCGGGCGGGCTCGCGGAACAGGCGGCCCACGTCGCGGCCGGCGTCGAAGCCGCCCAGCGCCTCGAACCCGCTGCGCTCCTGCTGCCAGACGAAGAAGAGCGCCGAGCCCGGCCGGTACTCCCAGCGCAGCACCGCGTTGCCGCGCAGCGAGCGCACGTTGAAGTCGGGATCGTCCACCGACAGCATCCCCTCCGCCTCACCGGCGCCGGCGCAGGAGACGGTCTGGGTGGGGTGGATGGCGTAGGTGCCCGCGCCGTTGGCCGTCCGCTCGCAGACGGTGCCGCGGTCCTGGCCGTAGACGGCGTACTGCGACTCGCCCGGCGTGGTGAACTCGAGGAAGTCGCGGTAGTCGCCCGCGGCCACGAACGGCTGTGCGAACAGCTGCAGCGACACGGTGGGCGTAAAGGTCCAGCCCAGCCGCATGTCCATGCTGACGGTGGTCTGGTGCAGCCGGCCAAAGACGTAGCGCGCGCCAAAGGTCTCCGTGGCCGCCGCGTCCGCCTCGGTGAACAGGTACTGGTCGGGGTCGCGGGTAATGCCCACGCTGGGGCCCGCGCTCACCTGTACGGAGGGATTCGGCCGGAGGTTCAGGGAAAAGCTGGCCTGCCGGTCGCTGGCGCCGGCGCGGTCGCCGCCGGCGTAGGCCGAGGCGCTGAGCGACAGCGGCTTGCGCGGGTCCGTGCCCACGTAGCCGTTCACCCCCCAGGAGGCGGGCGAGGCGGCCAGCGGCCCGCCGCGGGTAAGGCGGTCGTCGCGCGTCTCGGGCTCGTAGCTCAGGTTGAGCCCGGCGTTCCACAGGTTGCGGAAGGTGCCGTTGAGCCCCACCCCCAGGTCGGCGAAGGTGGCGTCGCCGCCCGTGTTCCAGGCGTGGGTGGTAAAGGCGGCCATGCTGTACTGCCGAAAGATCGCCGTCTCCCGCGCGGGGGTGATGCGGCGCCCCAGAAAGGTGGCCAGCGAGCGCACGTCGCTGCGGTTGGCGAAGCCCATGTCGTTCATCTCGAACCCGGGCGTCACGTTGCGCAACTGCAGGCTCATGTCCCAGTCGCCGCTGCGCTGGATGGCCAGCGCCGAGGCAGTACCGCCCAGGCTGGTGCGATCGGCATCGACGGCCAGGTAGTCCGCGTCGGGGCGCTGGTAGTAGCGGGCGCTGGATTGCTGCGTCCGCGCAATGGCGTCGGCGCTGCCGCCCACGCGGCTGGCGGCCACGTACCCGCTCACCGTCCACAGCCGCCGCGCCCACGAGTGCTCGAAGTCCACACCGCCCACGTACGCGCTGCCGCGCAGCAGGGGCTGCAGCTCCTCGTCGCCCAGGTCGCGGTTGACGCCCGTCAGCATTCCGCCGACGGTGGTCGCGCCGCCGTTCAGGTCGCGCCGCACCCGGCCGATGAAGTAGTTGGTCATCGGCTCCACGGGGGTGGCGTGGTGCGCGCCGTCGGTGTCCACGAAGCGCGCCTCCTCCCGCTGCGTCACCGCGTCCATGAAGCCGACCGTCCAGCCGCCCGCCGTGCGCCCGCTCACCTTGGCGGCGGCCAGGATGGTGGACTGCTCCGGCTCGTCCACGTACGGCGCCTCGTCCGAGGCAAAGACGCGGCGCTGCGGGGCGCGGCCCACGCGGCGCGAGTAGAAGAACTGCGGGTTGCCGTAGCCGTTGAAGTTGTGCAGCTGCCCGAAGCGGAACACGTCGGCGCCTTCGACGAAGAACGGCCGCCGCTCGCTGAACTGCGTCTCGAACGCCGTCAGGTTCACCACCGCGGGGTCCAGCTCCACCTGGCCGAAGTCGGGGTTCACCGTCCCCGTGAGCGTAAGCCCGCTGGTGATGCCCATCTTCACGTCCGCGCCGACGGATCCACCGGCGTCGTTGGCGCTGTAGAAGGGGTCGCCGTCGCGCGCGGGCTGGCGGTCCAGGCGGGCGCTGCTGTACGGCATGAGCTCCAGCCGGCGCGGCGCGCGCAGCCCCTGGATGTCGCGCAGCTCGCCGAAGCGCGAGACGAAGCCGGCGTACGTGGGAAGCCAGGGCGCCCAGTGCGACCACTCGTCGCGGCGGCTGATGTAGCGAAAGAACTGCACGCCCCAGGTCTGCTGCGCCCCCGCGGCCGGCGGGTTGAAGCGCAGCTGCGACAGGGGGATGCGGAACTCCGCCGTCCACCCGGCGCTGTCGACCGCCGTCGCCACCTCCCACACGGCGTCCCAGCTGCTGTCCTCGTTGCCGTCGTCAAAGTGGTATACGTCGCGCCGCAGCCCGGCGGGGTTCACCCCGAAGCGAAAGGCGGTGCGGCGGTCGTGGTAGCTGTCGAGGACGACGTTGAACCACTCGGAGTTGGTCACCGGCTGGTCGCGGCGGGCCAGCGGGGCCTGCATGCTGTCGGGGTGCGGATCGAACATCCGCGCGGCGACGTAGATGGCGGCCTCGTCGTACAGCACGCGGACCTCGGTGCGCTCGCTGCTGGGCTGCCCCACCTGCGGCTGCCGCTGCACGAAGTCGCCCGCCACGTCCGCCCCGGCCCACGCCGCCTCGTCGAAGCGCCCGTCCAGGCGGATCGGCTGGTCCACCCGCACCGCGCGCATGCTCCGCGGCGCGTCGATGGGAAGCGGGGTGGAGGCGCGGGACGCGGAGGCGGAGGGCTGCAGGGTGGTGGCCAGGGTCTGTGACTGCACGGATGACGCGATGCACGCGGCGAGCGCCGCGGCGGCCATCGATCTATTTCTGAAATGCCGGGAAGGCATGACGTGGTCTGCTCCAGGAGAGGGTTCGGCCGGTGGAGGGGACCCGGCCGGGCCTTGCGCTGCGTACGGCGGGACGGAAGTCAGATGCACGAGAGCGTCTGGAGGTTGCAGCCGATGCTGAATTATTAGCACCTTTTAATGTGCGCCGCCACCTCGATCCGTCTTCGCCCCGCCGCGTAAGCCCGGCTTTGGGGGCGACCGTACGATCACGCGTGCAACGCGCGAGACCCACGGTTTTGTGACGAGCGCGCCGGACTTTGGGACGAATGGCGATGGGCCGGGGACGAACGGCGGCGCGCAAATCGGGGCGAAGAAAATCGTAGTGCGTTGCGCTTTAACAGCTTAGATTGCGCGCCGCATCCAACGCCCCGCATCCCCCCCCGCCACACCCTCCGCATGAGGCGCATCGACTGGCAGACCGTACGGCGAGACCTGCTCCGGGGATTCATCGCCTGGGGCATCATCGACCTCATCTTCTACTCCCGCGCGTACGTGAGCTACGCCACGCAGGTGAACGCGGTCGTAACGTGGGGCGACGCGTGGCTGCGCGCGCTGGTCGAAGAGGTGGTCAACCTGCTGC
>DASQBH010000761.1:0-3479 GCA_035635315.1 Longimicrobium sp. | reverse complement strand
CGGCTTTGCGGGGCTGGCGGGCGCCCTGCTGGGCGCCGGGGTGGACGGCGTGGTGGGCAGCCCCTGGCGGGTGGAAGACGGCCTTTCCGGCCCGCTGATGACGGAGTTTCACCGCGCCTACCGCCGCACCGGCGACGGTGCCGGGGCGCTGCGGGCCGCCCAGCTGGCGGCGCTGCGCGGCGGCGACCCCGCACTGCGCTCGCCCGCGGCATGGGCCGCGTTCCGCTACGTGGGAAATTGAGGTTGTCCCGGGATCACGATCACCAGCGATGGAAAGCGAGATGTCGTCAGAATCAGACCTCCCTCAGCAGGCAGTCGCCGTGGCGGGCGACGTGAAGTTCAGGCTGGACATCACCTTCTCCGGCCTGTGCCTGCTGGTGCGGCGAACGAAGAAGAAGGAGCTGCTGGTGCTTCTGCCCCCTCCGCATTCGCACGACGGCGCCCACAGGGTGCCCAAGCACCTGGCGGTGATCGGCACGCACGAGCGGTACAGGCCCGAAGGGTTCGAGAAAGATGGGCGCTTCCACGAGTTCGAGATGGACGAGGGGACCCTCGAGATCATTCCCCGGCTGATGACCGGCCACGCGATCGAACTGGATTTCGATCCCGAGCGGCTGCACCTCGCCGACTTCGCACCGATCACCGGGCGCCGCCCCCCCGTTCCCGCGAAGGCGCGCGTCCAGATGGCGATCGACCGGGGAGAGATCTGCCTGGAATGTGGCGTGGATTCCGGGGCCAGGTGGCACTTTGCCGGAAAAGACCAGCAGATGGCCACCCGGCTCAGCTGGCGGATCGACGACCTGACGAACACCGCGCCCGATGGCAAACCGGGCGTGGTCATCCGGTTCACCCCGCGCCGGGGCAAGGCCCAGGACTTCGTGGTCCGCCCCGTCGAGGATCCGGATTCGAAAAAGCTGCGTGCGGCTTTCTACCTGTACCACACCCCCAGGAGCGAGCTTCCGTCGCATCCCGGTCATCCGGGCCAGAGGGAGCGCCCGGAGGAGCAGGAAGATGCCGACGTCAACCGCCACTTCGGCGCGTTCTACGATCTGTTCCATCCCCCGGTCGACGTCCCCCTTCCCGAGCGGGTGCCCGACGAAGACCAGGACGACGACGAGGAGGAGGACGAAGCGGATGCCGAGGCCCCCGCTCCAGTTCCGGCCCCCGCTCCAGTTCCGGTCCCGGCTGCGGCTGCCGGCGGCCCGCTGCTGGCGACTGCGGCGGCCCCGACGGAAAGCTTCGTCGTGTTTCGAACGGCGGGCGCCCATGGCTTTCATGGGCGGCTGTATACCTGCACGGCCGCGACCGCCGTGGACGAGACCTAGCGGGATGGAGGGATGCGCCTCCCGCCGTCAGCCGCTCTGCCCCGCGTTACGAGAACCTCACGCAAAGAAGAACAGGGTACGGTAGATCCATGAACGACCATGCCGCCGAGAGCGGGGATGTCCTCCTCAGCCGAAAAGAGCTGGCCGTGATTGCCCGGGAGATCACACGTAAGCGGATGGAGCAGGACATCCGCCGATACGCGGACAACCCGAAGCTCGAGAGCCGGCACGTGGAGCATGGGGACAACATCGAGGCCGTCAGGATGCTCCTCAAGGACCTGCGCAAGATCGGCCGCAGGCAGCTCTGGTTCCGCGAGCAGCCCTTCGTGATCCGCAAGGATCCGAAGACGCAGAGGGAGAACGTGGAAGCCATGCTCCCGGGGATCAACTCCGACGAGGTGGTCATCGTGGCCGCCCACCTGGACTGCACGGGGGAACGCGACCCCTCGTACCGCCCCAGGCGGGATCGTGCCCCCGGCGCCGACGACGACGCCAGCGGCATGGCCGGGGTGCTGGCCGCGGCGCGCGCCATTGTGACGCTGGCCGCCGCGCAGGATCCGGGCGAGCGGCGCGCCGAGATCCGCTTCGTCCTCTTCAACGCGGAGGAGCTGGCACAGCGGGGGAGCCGCGTCTACGCCAGGCGCGAGGAAAAGCTGGGCACACCGATCACGGCCGTGTACCAGATGGACATGATCGGGTACCGGCGCAGGGGCGCCACCGAGTTCGAGCTGCACGCGGGGTTCAAGAGAAATCCGGCCATCGAGGCGGCTTCGCTGCGGATCGCCCGTCACCTGGCCCGCGTCTGCGAGGCGGCCAACATTCCCCTCACGACGCAGATTTACCGGCAGCGGGGGAAAACGCGCGATCCGGGGCAGGGGTTCAGCGACCACACCAGCTTTCACCGCCGGGGCTACCCCGCGATCATGGTCAGCGAGAACTTCTTCCCGGGCCAGAATGCCGGAGAGCCTCCCGCGCAGCCGAACCCGGACTACCACATGCCGGAGGATGCGATCGGCAACATCGATCCCGGCTACGCGACGAACATCGCGCGTGCCGTGACGGCGGCGGCGTGGCACTGGGCTACGCGCGCCGGCTGCGCGAGGAGCCATGCCTCGGCAGGCGTCCACGAGGACGAAGCGCCCGAACACGAAGCGCACGAACACGAGCCCGAATCTCACAAGCACAAATCTCAAGACCACGGCGGCGAGCACGCGTAGTACCAGATCAGGAAAAGCATCAGGTACAGAGGAACAGACAAAAGCCAGAGGAACAGAAACGGACCGGGTTCCTCTGTTCCTCTGGCTTTTGTCTGCTCCTCTGTACCTTTCGCTGTTTGTTTTTTGGAATGATGCCTGTATTCCGGATTCGGTATAATCCGGGGACGGATGGATTGCGGAGGCTGCCAGGATAGGCGGAGGCGCGGAGGGAAACATCCCCCTCCGCGCCTCCGCAGTTCTGCGTGTAATCGGGATCGGTCAGGGCTGCGGGGCCGCGGCGCGGGTGTCGGCCAGCGCCTGCGGGTCGATGGGCAGCGCGATCTGCTGCTGCTCTGGCGTGGCGTTGCGCCGCAGCTCTTCCAGCACCCGCGCCGCCACCTCGGCCACCTGCGGGTCGGAGCCGGAGGGGATCACCATCGGCCTTCCCCCCACCGGCGCGGTCCGCTGGATGCCGGCCGCGGTGGTCAGGCCCAGCGCCACCGCCGGCGCCGCCGCCACCGCCGCGGTCTGGAACCGCGCCGCCCACGCCTCCAGCTCGTCGGACACCACGCCGAAGTAGCGGTTGTAGGCCACCGTGTGCTGCCAGGCCAGCTGCACCACAAAGTTGTACGCGGCCGACGCGTCCGGCTTGATGATGGACTTCTCCACGGGGAACGGGAACCAGCCGGGGCCGGCCGAGAGCTGGGTGTAGTCTCCCCCGGCCGACAGCTGCTCCGCGAACGCCACCAGGTCGTCGATCAGCTCGTCGGGCTCGATGTCGGGGGCGTACAGCGTGGGGATCTTCGCCAGGTCCGATGCCTGCCAGGCGTGGGGCACCACGTCGATGGCGTTGGAAAAGCGCGTCGCCGTGAGCTTCTGGTCGGAGTAGCGGGCAAAGGCGCCGTTCCCCGCGGTGGGGCCCGCCGTGGGCATGGTGGAGAGCGCCACGTGGCCAAAC
>DASQBH010000760.1:0-2487 GCA_035635315.1 Longimicrobium sp. | reverse complement strand
ATGTCTCCTACCTGGAAATCGGGCTGAAACGAGGCCGGAAGCACCGGCGCTCATCATCTCCATCGAAGCCGCGGACGGTTCTCCAGATCGCGCATCAGGGGGGAGCGGACCGCTCGCTCCCGTGCGCTACGGAGATCCTCTGCCGATCCGCATCCCCTCTCCAAAAAAATGCGGATGGCCCCCTGCCGCGCTTCCATCCCTCTGCCGTTCCCGACACCTCACGCCGGCTCGTGCCTCGTCGACCGGCCTGCCACGCCGTCCGCTCACGCCGATGAGCCTTCACGCCGTGAGAGCAGAGGAACCGGCACGAGAAAACTCTGCTGACTCTGCTGACTCTGCTAACTCTGCGTGAGGCCCATTCTTTTTGCGGAGCCGCGAGGTCAGTCGTGCGCCGCCGCCGCCATCGCCGCCTCGTCGTGGGCGGAGGGGACGGGCGGGGTAAAGCTCCAGAGCGCCGTTCCGTCCGCCTCGAACGAGAGGGTCGAGGTCTCGCCGAAGTGGTGGACCCCCTCCCCCGGCTCCGTGAGCGACAGGCGGAGCCAGAGCACCCCCTCCAGCGCCTCGTCATCAGGGACCAGGCGCAGCGTGGCGCCGGGGCCGCGGAGAACGGACTCGCCGTCCGACTCTTCGGCCGTCCAGTCGAGCGCCGTCATCGTCGCCACCACCTGCTGCACCCGCTCGCCGTGCAGCCGCACCGCCACCTCGGTGATGTCCTTGAAGCGGTGCTCCGGCGCGGGCGGCGCGCCCATCGCCGCGTCGAAGTAGGCGCTGCGGAAGAGCTCCCCGTTCGGACCCACCGGGGCGCCGATGCTGTCGTAGTACTCGGCGAACGACTCGTCGAGGGTGATCAGGAAGGGCCCGTCCTCGCCAAAGTCGGGCTCCACCATGTGGTACGCGGGCGGGGCCTCTTCCTTGGGCTGCCCCGGCTTGGCGCGGCGCACCAGCTCGTACTCCACCGGCGTGGCCGCCCGCGCCTCCAGCCGGTGCCGCACCTCGTCGATCACGCCGGGGGTCTGGAAGGTGAACACCAGCCCCGAGGTGAGCCCGGGAAACGAGGGGAGCGCCGCGTCGAAGAGCTGCACCGCCGTGTTGTGCCCCGCCACGATGCACGAGGTGTAGGTGCCGGCGTACGAGCTGACCGCCTCCTTTACCTTCACGCGCCCCAGCTCCTGCTGAAGGACGTCGGCGGCCGGGACGTCGCGGTAGGCGTCGCCGTCCAGCATCACGATCACGTGGTCCAGGAGCGGCGTTTCGGGCGTCGCGTGGACGGGGGCGGGCGGAGTGTTGGGCATGGTCCGGAAAGTCCTCGGTTGAGTTCGAAAAGGTCGGTGGTCGTGGACGGCGCCCTCAGAAGGCGGCCGGGAGCGACTTGAGCACGCGCAGCGACACGGCCGGGTTCCACTCCGCCTTTCCCGACGCCCGCAGGGTGGGGAGGCGGCGGAAGAGGGTGTCGATGGCCACCTCGCCCTCCACGCGCGCCAGCGGCCCGCCCAGGCAGAAGTGGATCCCCACCCCGAAGGCGTCGTGCGCCTTGCCCCGCCGGGTGATGTCCAGCCGGTCGGGGTCGGGAAAGGCCTCGGGGTCGCGGTTGGCGGCGGCCAGCACCGCCAGCACCGAATCGCCCGCGCGGATCAGGTGGCCGTCGATCTCCACGTCCTCGATGGCGTTGCGGTTGGTCATCTGCACCGGGCTCTCGTAGCGGAGAAACTCGTCCGTCGCGGGGCGCAGGAGCGTGGGGTCGGCCATCAGCAGCGCCCGCTGGTCCGGGTGCTCCAGGAGGGCGTGGATGCCGCTGCCGATGAGCCCCGTGGTGGTCTCGAAGCCCGCGCCCGCCACGAAGATGAAGCAGACGTTGGCCATCAGCTCGTCCTCGGAGATCTCGCCGCTCTCGTCGCACGCCTTTACCAGCAGCGTCATCACGTCGTCCTGGGGGCGGCGGCGGCGCTCGGCGATCAGGTCGCCCAGGTACTCGCGGGTGGTGCGCACGGCGTCGCCCGCCCGGCGCCACGTCTCGTCGCTGGTCTTGAGGTCCACCGCCTGGAACGCCCGCGAGGCCGCGGACAGGATCGGCCGCCCCTCCTCGGGCACGCCCAGGATCTCGGAGATCACGGTGACGGGGAGCGGAAAGGCGTACTCGGAGATCGCCTCCATCTCCCCCTTCTCCACCACGCGGTCGATGAGCTCGTTGGCGATCTGGGCGATGCGGGGGCGCATGCGCTCGGCCGCGATCGGCGAAAACGAGCCGCGCAGCAGGTTGCGGATGCGGGTGTGGTCGGGCGGGTCGCGGTGGACGATGAACTTGCGCGCCAGCTCCATGAACGGGCGCGCCACCTCGGGAACGGGCGGGGCCGCGGCGGGCTGCGCCTCGCCCTCGTAGTTCACCTGGCGGCGCGCCTTGCCCAGGCGCGGGTCCTTGAGCGCGGAGACCACGTCGGCGTGGCGAAAGAGGTACCAGGCGCCCGGGTACCCGGCCAGCCCGGTGAGCCC
>DASQBH010000759.1:0-2503 GCA_035635315.1 Longimicrobium sp. | reverse complement strand
GTTAATCGGATCGGCCGGTTCTGACTACCCCGTGGGCTCGAACCCGCGACGTTCAGCCTGGAAAGCCGGCGCTCTACGGATCAGTGCGGCGTCATTCCACCCGCGCCACCACGTCCATAACCACCGCCGTACCGCCCACGCGCGGCCGCCGAGCGAGAATCCCGGAACGGCGCGGCCCCGGACTCCTGAGTGGAGCCGGGGCCGCGCTGGTGCAGGAGCGGGCGACGGAATTCGTTGCCTGTGGCTCAGCCTGGCGGGCAGCAGATGCAGATCCCGCGGAAGACCTCACGCCCACCGGCGGAGCCGCACTGGAAGGTGCAGATGCGGTCGTCGCACCGGGGGGCGCCGACCTCGGCCTCCGCCGGCGCGGCGAGCGCCTGCGCCGTGCCGAACCCCAGGGTGCCGGCCACCGCCAGCGCGAACACCGCGCCGCGCAACGTGTCCGTCAGATGCCTCATCCTTCACCTCCGGTGTTTCGGGTGACGAGCCGGCCGGTACGCGAATGCTACCGCCGGCGCCGCTACGCGAGCCGGGGTGCCGCTGCACCTTTCGCGCCTTGCGCCCGGCGCCCTTGTCTGGGTAGCGGGCACCACCACGTCCTGGCGGCCGAGCCGGCCGCGCCGGCGGCACCCGGGCCGCCGCGGCGAGCCGGCTGTCACTGTCGGGATCCTGCACGGCCGACAAGCGCATGCTTGGTCGATCGGGTGGCGAAGATTACCTTGTCCTTCACCCCCACCTGCTCCCATTCACGGTCGCAGGCACTGCCCAATCCGGCTCCCCTGGCCGCTCATGTCCCTCCCCACCCGCCCTATCCATCCGCTCGCGCGCCTGGCCCTGGCGCTGCTCCCGGTGCTGCTGACGGCGGCCGGTCTGCATGCGCAGGGCGGATACCTGCTCCAGGGCACCATCGTCCCCATGGACCGGCCTTCGTTCGAGGGGTACGTGCTGGTGCGCGACAGCGGCATCGCCCTGGTGGGCGCCGGGGTGGCCCCGGCTGAAGCCGCGAACGCCGTCCGGGTGCGCACGACAGGCGTGATCTACCCGGGGCTGCTCGACTCGCACAACCACCCGACCTACAACGTCCTACCCCTGTGGAACGCCCCCCGCACGTACGACAACCGCTACCAGTGGCGGCGCGGCGAGCCGGCCTACCTTACCTACGTTACACAGCCCTACGGCTGGCTGCGCGATTCGGTACGCCTCTCGGTGCAGATGGCGGTCTGGGCCGAGGTGCGCGCGCTGGCGGGCGGAACCACGGCCCTGCAGGGGTGGGGCGCCAGGGACGCTCTGCTGGTGGACGGCGACCTGGCACGCGCCGTGGAGTCGGCCAACTACGGGCGCCGGTTCGCGGGAGCCACGGCCATCGACCTGCCGCAGGGGACGGTGCTGGGGCCCAAGCGCGACAGTCTGGCCACGCTCTCGCCCTGGCTCCTGCACCTGGCCGAGGGGCGGCCCGGTGATCCGGTCTCCGTCCGCCAGGCCGACAGCCTGTCCGTGTCCCGCCTGCTTTCCACACGGCTGACGGTAATCCACGGCACGGCGGTCCCCGTGGCGCAGCTGCGCGCCTACGCCGACAGCGGCGTGAGCATGACCTGGTCGCCCATCAGCAACGGGCTGCTCTACGGCGCCACCACGCCCATCGACAGCGTGTGGCGCGCGGGGGTGAACATCTCGCTCGGGAGCGACTGGGGCCCGTCGGGCTCCAAGAACCTGCTGGGCGAGCTCAAGGCGGCGGACCTGTGGAACCAGGCGCACGGGCGGCCGTTCTCCGACTCGCTGCTGGTGGCGATGGTGACGGTGCACCCGGCGCGGGCGCTGCAGTGGCAGGCCTGGGCGGGAACGGTGACGCCGGGCAAGGCCGCCGACCTGGTGGTGCTCGACCGCATCCGGCTGGACCCGTACCGCAACCTGATCGAGGCCACCGAGCGCAACGTGCAGCTCGTCTTCGTGAACGGACGGCCCATGTACGGCGACGCCGGCGTGCTGGAGCCGCTGTACGCCGGCGGGGTGGAAGCGGTGGGGACGCTGCTGGGACGCACCAAGGCGGTGGCGCCCCCCGCCACGGCGCGCCCGGCCTTCGCCCCGGCGCGCGACGCGCTGCAGCGGGCGTTCGCCGACACCGTACTCTCGTGGCGCAGCCATCTGGACCCGCTCTTTACGGCCACCGACACCGCGTTCTTCGGCGTGCTGGCCGCCAGGGCGGGCCCGCTCACATGGCTGTCGGGGATGGTGAACTATTACCGGCAACCCGCTGACACGGGGCCGCGGTCCACGCGTGCGTATGCCGGGCCCGACCTCTCGGCCCCGGTGACGGGCGTGTTCCCGCCGAACGTCGCGGTAACCATCGTGGAGAAGGTGGAAGTGGCGCAGGACCAGTGGTGGGCACTCGTATCTCCCGGCACCAACGCCACGCGCGCCGTGGGCTACGTGCAGATGCAGGACCTGATCGTCCGCCCCTGAGCCGCAGGATACCCGGCCCTGGGCCCCTGTGCACGAAGCCCCG
>DASQBH010000758.1:0-4339 GCA_035635315.1 Longimicrobium sp. | reverse complement strand
CGGGCGCCGGGCGAATGAATTCGCGGCTGGGAAAACGTAATGTCCGCCTGCGCGGACCGCTCGTGCCGCATGCCGGCCCCGTGCACACCCTCGGCGCCGTTAGTCAATGTCCCGCGCAGTTTGCGGGGCTTTTCGCCTTTCCAGCCGCGGGTTCACCCGCCTGGGATGATCCCGGCCGGCGACGCACCGCACCATGCAGATCGCGCGTCCGATGGTGCCTTTGTGCCGGCGGGCGCCGGGCGAATGAATTCGCGGCTGGGAAAACGTAATGTCCGCCTGCGCGGACCGCTCGTGCCGCATGCCGGCCCCGTGCACACCCTCGGCGCCGTTAGTCGAAGCCCGCGCAGTTTGTGGGGCTTTCGCATTCCAGCCGCGGGTTTACCCGCCCTGGACGATCCCCGCCGAGTCATCCGCCCGACTCACCGCCCGCCGTTTCACTCCCGCTGTCGTCATCCACCCGTCGTCGTCATCCAGCCGTCGTCGTCATCCAGCCGCCGTCGTCATCCACCCGCCGTCGTCATCATCCATCGCCTTCCTTGCCGGACCTGCCGCGCGCCGGGTACTTTCCGCGCCGCGAATCATCCATCCAATCCTCAAGTCTTTACGGAAGCGCGACAGGATGCCGAAAGTAGCGGTGCTCCCCGGTGACGGCGTGGGCAAGGAAGTCACGCGCGAGGCGGTAAAGGCGCTGCGCGCGGTGACGGCCGGGACGGACCTTGAGCTGGATCTGGTGGAGTGGCCGCACGGCGCCGACCGCTACCTGCAAACCGGCGAGGCCATCACCGACGCGGAGTTCGACGACCTGCGCTCCAACTACCAGGCCATCCTCCTGGGCGCGCTGGGCGACGCGCGCGTGGCGGGCAACGAGCACGCGCGGCAGATCCTGCTGGGAATGCGCTTCAAGCTGGACCTGTACGTGAACTTTCGCCCCGTGCGCCTGTTTCACGAGCGCCTTACGCCGTTGCGCAACAAGGGTGTGGACGACGTGGACATGGTCATCTTTCGCGAGAACACGGAAGGCGTGTACGTGGGGATGGGCGGCACCTTCAAGCAGGGCACGCCCGACGAGGTGGCGATCCAGGAGGACGTGAACACGCGCAAGGGCGTGGAGCGCATCATCCGCGCGGCGTACGAATGGGCGCGGGCGAACGGCAAGACGCGCGTGACGATGAGCGACAAGTCGAACGCGATGGAGTTCGCGGGCGGGCTGTGGCGGCGCGTATTCAAGCAGGTGTCTGCCGAGTACGCGGACATCGAGAGCGAGGCGCTGTACGTGGACATGCTGGCCATGGACATGGTGCGGCGCCCGGAGCGCTACCAGGTGATCGTGACGGGCAACCTGTTCGGCGACATCCTCTCCGACCTGGGGGCGCAGCTGGCGGGCGGGCTGGGCCTGTCGCCGTCTGGGAACATCCATCCCGGGCGCATCGGCCTGTTCGAGCCCGTGCACGGCTCCGCGCCGGATATCGCCGGCCGCGACCTGGCCAACCCCTTCGCCGCCATCCTGACGGCCGGGCTGATGCTGGAGCACCTGGGCCGCCCGGACCTGGGCAAGCGGCTGGAGGACGCCGTCCGCGACTGCATCGTCGCCGGCGAGACCACCGCCGAGCTCGACGGCACGCTGGGCACCGTCGCCGCCGGCGACGCCGTCGTGCGGCGGCTGACGGCGGGGAGCTGACGCGGGACACGGACTCACGACGACGGGCGGCCGGAGCCTGACTCCAGGGGCCGCCGCGTAAGCAGGTGATGATGATCGGCAAGCGCCACGGGACGTCCTGTCCGCGTGGCGTCTCCACCTTTATTTCCGGGAGGTTGCATGCCCGAGCGCGTACTTCACGCCCTACCATCTCCCGCCAGCGTGCTGTGCGACCGGCTGGGTGCGGAGTGGCCGTCGATCGCCGCGTCGCGCGAAAAGACCGCGCAGATGACGCGCCGCCTTGCGCGTGAGCTCAGGCACCTGGTTCCGCCGGAGACGACGCTGGTGGTGTACGGCTCGCTGGCGCGCGGCGAGCTCACGGACGGAAGCGACATCGACTGGACGCTGCTGGTGGACGGCGCCGCCGACCCGTACCACCAGGAAGCCGCGCAGCGCATCAGCGGGCGGATGCGCGAGATGAACCTGCCGCCGCCGGCTCCCGGCGGGGCGTTCGGCAGCCTGACCTTCAGCCACGACCTGATCCACAACATCGGCGGCCGCGACGACACCAACCAGAACACCACGCAGCGCCTGCTCCTGCTGCTGGAATCCGCCCCCATCGGCGACGCCGGCGCGTACGACCGCGTGGTGAGGAACGTGCTGGCAAGGTACGTGGAAGAAGACATCGTGAGCCCGGGCGACACGCCCAACCGCGTGCCGCGCTTTCTGCAGAACGACGTCTCACGCTACTGGCGCACCATGGCGGTGGACTTTGCCCACAAGCGGCGGATGCGCGGGCCTGCCGGGTGGGCGCTGCGCAACGCCAAGCTGCGGACGTCGCGCAAGCTCATGTACGCGGCGGGGCTGCTGAGCTGCTTCTCGTGCGACTCCGCCTTTCGGCCCGCGCCGGGGCGGCAGCCGTGGCACGACGCGCAGCAGGTGGTGGAGCACCTGGCGAGGATGGTGCGCGCCACGCCTCTCGACATCGTGGCCGGGGTTGTATTATCATACTTCGGAGAACTTTCGGGTGCCGGCGGCAGGCTGTTCGGCGCATACGACGAGTTCCTGGGGCTGCTGCACGCGCGGCGCGACCACCTCAAGGCGCTGCTCCCCTGGCAGGCCGACGCCGATCCCGTATATCAGCACGCGCGGGAGCTCGGCAGGTGCTTTCAGGACGCGCTCACGGAGATCTTCTTTACCTGCGATACTCCGCTGCGCGACCTCACCATCCGGTACGGAGTGTTCTGATGAGCGCGATCGGGTTCTCCACGGGGGCTGTGGCGCGGTCCGACGTGCGGCGTGCCCTTCGGCTGCTGCAGCCGCACGGCTGTGACGCGGTGGAGCTGTCCGCGCTGCGGGCGCACGAGCTGGTGCCGCTGCTGGAGCTGGTTCCGCACCTCTGGCTGGGTGAGTACCGGCACATCTCCGTACACGCGCCCAGCTCGTTCACGGCCGCCCAGGAACCAGAGATCGCGGCGGCGCTGCGGCCGGTGGCCGAGCGCGGGTGGCTGGTGGTGGTGCATCCCGACACCCTGTCGGATCATCGCCTCTGGGCCGGGTTCGGCGACCGGCTGTGCATCGAGAACATGGACCCGCGCAAGCCGGTGGGTCGCACCGTCCGCGAGCTGCGGCCGGTGTTCGCGCGGCTGCCCGATGCCTCGTTCTGCTTCGACGTGGCGCACGCACGGCAGTGCGATCCCTCCATGGACGAGGCGTTCCGGCTGCTCGACGCGTTTCACCACCGGCTGGCCGAGGTGCACGTCAGCCAGCTCGATGCCGCCAGCCGGCACGTGCGCCTGTCTTCCGCGGGGGCGTCGGCGTGCCAGCGCATCGGCGACCTGATCCCCCCCGAGGTGCCAGTCATCATCGAGGCGCCCGTCGAGCCCCACGAGATCGCCTCCGAGCTGGAGGCGAGTCTCGAGGCGCTGGGGCGGCTGTGCGCGGTATGACGGTACACGGACACCGGAGGATGGCGCGGCGGACGGGGTTGCGGTGCCGGTTCGCCGCGGCCGCGGCGCTGGCTCTTGCCGTCGCCGCCTGCGCTGCGCCGTCCGCGGGGCCGGCTCCGGCCGCGTCCGTGGCCGCGGTGGACGCAGTGGACGCAGTGGACGTGGACGCGGTGGACGCGGTGGACGCGGGGCGCCTGGCGGAGCTGCACCGGAGCCAGGATTGCTTCGGGCTGCGGGACGCGCTGGTGGGGATGCGGGGAGGCGCGGTGGTGGACTTCTACCGCGCCGCTGCGGCGGTGGCGTTCAACCGGCCGGAGGAGGCGATCGGGGAGCTGCGGCGGTTTCTCGCCTCGCCGGAGGCCGGGGCGGATGCGGCGCGGCGGCAGGCGGCGTACGAGCTGCTGGCCGATGCCTACGTCCGCACCTATCGCTACGGCGAAGCAGCGGAGGTGTACGCGGTGCTCGCGGGTGAGGCATCGGCCGATTCCGCGGGGCGGGAGAACGCGGCGAACGTGCGCGGGCTGTGGGGTGCGCTGGCCGGCACTCCCGCGCAGACGGTCGAGGCGCCGGGGCCGGTGCGGATGACGACCACGCGCGACCGCGCCAACCTGGTGAACGTGCCGGTGGAGTCCGGCGGGCAGCGGATCGACTTCGTCTACGACACGGGCGCCAACCTCTCCACGGTCACGGAATCCACGGCGCGCGAGATGGGGTTTCGCGTCTTCGCCGACTCGGTGCGCGTGGGCTCCAGCAC
>DASQBH010000757.1:0-10037 GCA_035635315.1 Longimicrobium sp. | reverse complement strand
GGCAGAGCGGCCGGGTGCGAGTCAGCGATGGCTGGTGGAGCAGGCGCGACGGGTGGCTGGGTGCCTGGGTCGCCCAGCGGCGCGCTGAATACCACGCCGGGAAGCTCCCGCTCTCGCGCGTCCAGGCGCTGGAGAGCGTGCCGGGGTGGGCGTGGGGTGAGCCGGAGGAAATCTCGGGAGAACTCGTCACCTCCGGGCACTACGAGCAGATGGTGCTCGAGCGCATCGCGGAACTGGGCCGCGAGCGACCGGAACCAGCGTCTGAGCTGCTCGTGCCCGCCGAGCGCCCGCGGGTGCACTGGCGGCAGAAGGTCCCGCTGCCGCCCTTTGCGGACTGGATCGTCCACGAGTACCTACCGCCGTTCCTGGAACGGGTGGGGTTCAGGTACCACGCCGTGTTCCTGCGTGGCTCCGAGCCCATCGTGAATGATCGGGACGCCGAGTCGGCCACCTACATGCTGGACGAGGTCATGGAGGACCTGAAGGCCGTCTGGGAACGCCCGACTGTCGAGGAGGCCCTGGCCCGGCGCGAGAGCCTGCTGGGGTATTGGGAGTACGTGGACCGGGCGGCGGAGGTCGTGATGGATTCGGTCTGGAGCCCTACGTGGAACGTACACCCGGATTCCTGGCCGGAGCTCCGGAAGCTTGTCCGGAAGGCCTCCAGCCTCGCGCTCCGCTGCATGGCGCTGGAGGCGTGGCGCCACGTGGCTCGGCTCCATCCCGATCCGCGAGTCATCGCGCTCAGCCGGATGGTGGGATGGGCGCGCCGCGGCCGCCGCGACGGGGGCTCGGCGGCCGACTACCTGTACGACCGGTACTTCCTGGAGCCCGAGGCGCGTATCCGCGCCGTTGGCACCGCGCGGGAGCGCACGCTTGTGCAGGTGCTGCACGAGACCGAGCGGGCGCACGAAAACGCGCGCAGGGACCGTCCGGTCCGGAGGAGGATCGCCCACCTGGCGGCCTCCCGGAGGGTGGGTACCTACCTGAGGACCTTCCAGGTGCCGAACGTGGATGAGACCCGTAAGCGGAGCAGGGGCGGCCTGCCCAAGACCGGGGGCAAGCTCTGGCGTCCGGTGGCAGAACGCCTTGCGCCGCGCGACCGGCAGCGCGTGGCCACCGCACGCTGGCGCAAACGCGTGACAGAGGATTGGTTCCGGCGGCTCCCAGGGGCGAGGCGGAGGTGGATCCTGGACAGCCCGCGTGTCGACGAGCGCTGGCCATTGGTCGTGGAGCAGGGCGGGTGGTGGTCGTCCGAGAGCGCACCGCCGGACGCGTTCACCTTCTACGCGCGGAGGACGAAGATCGACAAGGGCCAGCGGAAGGTTGCCTTCCTGAACGTCCCGCGGGGCATCGAGCTCGCGCAGGACAGGGCCATGAAGCTCTCAGGATTCGACAAGGTGCTGCGCGGTGCCACGCTCCTGGTCGCGCGTGCCTGCCATGCGCGCGCCGCGGCCGACGGCATGCGGCGCTACGAAGCGGTGTGGCTCCGCCGCTCGGTCGAGAAGAAAGGCACGATCCTCAAGTTGGAGCAGGGGCTGCTCATCGTGCGAGACGGGACCGTGATCCGTGTCGAGACCGTGGAGGAACCGGGGATGGACCGCCTGGAGAAGCTTGGCTTTCCCGGTCTTCAGGTTGCTCCAGCCATCGTGCGCTGGGAACGCAGGGCGGTACCCTGGGACGCGCTGCCCCCGGAGCCATTGGTCGAGGCGCCTCCACCTCCGCCGGTGAGCCGGACTACGGGCTCGCCGGCGCGCTCGGTGATGCCGGACGGCTCGGTCGTCGAGGACCGCGACGAACGCTTCGCCTTCAATGTCGCGGCGGCGCGTGCTTACCACGAGGCGCATGGGCACCTCCGTCCTGGCAAGAAGGACCGGCCGAATGGCGTGAACCTCTACCAGTGGCTCAAGAACCAGGAACTGCAGATTCGCCAGGGGACAATTCCGCCTGAGCGCCTGGAGATCGTGACGTCACTGCCAGGATGGGAGGAGCGGCAGACCGGGACGGTCAGCATTTCGTAGTCCCGCGTCGTGCGGAACTGCAGGTCCGAGCGGGCGGGCCCCGGCCGACAGGTGCCCGCCCGCGGTTCTTCATGGGTGGAAGCGGGACTGGTTTGCGGCGGCTGGTGTTCAGCCGCGCACCTCACCACCGCGGGGCAATGGCGTCCGCGGGGGGCAGGA
Organism: Longimicrobium sp.; assembly: GCA_035635315.1. Classification (GTDB taxonomy): domain Bacteria; phylum Gemmatimonadota; class Gemmatimonadetes; order Longimicrobiales; family Longimicrobiaceae; genus Longimicrobium. The sequence continues at coordinate 7,860 of DASQBH010000757.1, read as the reverse complement.
TCATGGTTGCGATCCTCTCTTTCAGGTCGCTCCACCGCGTCGTGAACGCCGCTTCGGCGCCGACGGGGAAGAGCACGTCGAACAGCACCTCGTGCAGGCGGGAACGGGGGACGCGCCAGTTTCGCTGGTACGCCTCGATTGGACGACCGTCCGACAGCAGGTGATCAGCCCTGTTCCGCATCCTGGTGATGATGGTTGATCCGGCGTGCCTGGGAGCAAGCCCCTGCTTTTCCGCGTATGCAACCGCGTTCTTCGCCGACGACCAGATGAGTCTGTAGATCTGGCCGACGGAGAGGTCCACGAGCAGCGTCTCGAATAGCTCGCGGGTCTCTCTGCCGGGGTAAAACGAGAGGCGAGGGTGCTCCGCAACCGCGAACTCCAGGTACTGGAAGCATTCCTGGAGGAGGACGGACCGGCATAGCTGTAGCGCGGACGCAAGCTCGTGCTCGTGCCGAGAGGCAACCAGCGGTGTCTCTGGCTCTTTCGGCCGGGCCGGGATGATCCAGGACACGTGCAGCGGGTCGAAGATCTCGGGCCGTCCGTCTTCGTCCCAGTCGAACGCGTCCAGGTCCGAATCGGGGTCGACCTGGATCAGCCGCTGGGCACGCAGCCGCTCGACGATCAGGCGATCCTGGAACGGTGTCGGCGAGAGCGGCGGGTACGCCCGGGCCACGGGCCCTGATGGGGCTCCCGGCCCACCCTTCCCCAGCCGGGCGAGGCTCATCAGGTAGACGCGGTCCATCAGGCTCAGCTCCGAAAAGACAACGCTGCGGACGGCGGGAAAGTGCGTGCGGATGGCTGCGCGGCGGGCGGCGGCCAGCTCTGCCGCCCGCCGTTCCACGCAGGCTGTGCAGAGCCATTCGTACGGTCCGGAGCGGCCCCTGACGTAGTCTTCCCGGTTGGCCAGGATGCGCCGGCCGCCGCATCCCCGGCAGGGCCACTCCGGCACGAATGCGGTGCTTGTCTCCGCCAGGCGCGGCGCGACATCCCTGACGCGGATGCCGAGGCTGGCGGCAATGGGCGCGACCTTGAACCGGAACGCGCCCTCCTCGTCCTGGCTCCAGTACTCGACCCCTGCCTGAGCCAGCCGTGCGTCACTTGCGAACGTCTCGACGTGGATCTCGTTCATTGACTTCGGGATTGCTCGAGATGAAGCGGACGCGTAAGCCATCAGGCAGCAACGTGCCCTCGCGTGGGTTCGCGGGTGTGGCTGCCAACAGCTCATCGAGGAGCCGGTCGGCCTCGTCCAGCGCAGCACTGGCTTCCTCGACGTTTCCCGAACGCAGCTGTTCGATCAACCGTACCGTCGGGGCCTCGATCGTGACTTCCGCGGAGCCGAGGGAGGACACGAGGGTGCGTCGAACGCGGAGGGCCTCCTCGCCGTCCCCAGTCGCTGGAACGGCGTGGGCCTGGAGCTCTGCGCTGGCGAGAGCCTCTGCATCGTCCGACTCGTCCCCTCGAGACTCGGCACCTCGCTTATCCAGGTCCTTGCGACCCGCACGTCTCTCTGCGGAGGCAGCACGGCTCCGTGCCTCGACGCCAGCGGCTATGGCCTGGGCGTTCTCCGGCAGGCCGAGGTTCATGCACAAGCCGAACAGATGCGCTGCCGCGATCTCGGTCGCGAGCTGTGCCGGCGGCTCCGGAGGGTCCGGGTCTGCGGAATTCCAGCCGCGCACGTGGAGTGAGCGGGGCCCCGGGTTGGGTGCGTTCGGGTTGACCCGGGTCGCCGCGACGATCCGGCGAGGTACGCGGATGCCGGTGCCCTGAAACGTGACGATGAGGTTCCACGCCTGGCGGCGCCACTCTTCTCGACACTTGCTGTTCCGCGGCGTGTGAAGGGCGTCCTTCGTACCCTTGGCTTCAGCCGACGCCCAGCTCCGGACGCCACCGGCCGGCCGCGGCCGGACCGCGAGGTAGTCCGGGCGAAGGGTAGGGACCGTGGTCCTCGGGTGCCCGTTCTCCCGGATCGCGGCGTGCCCCCTGGTCAGAATGGCACCGGGCTCGAAAGCGAGCCAGTTGGTGAGCCTGGCTGGATGCCGCGCGTTGGCGCGGAACGCACTCACTGGTGCGATCCAGCGATATCCTTCCTCGCGGAGCAGCAGCCGTGCTCCGATGATCCCCATCATCCAGCTGACGACGCCCTTCCACTGCGTCTCCGTACCGGCAAGGTCTTCGTGCATCTGCCAGTAAAACGTGCCGCTCTCGTCGTCGTGCTGACGGACGAGGTGGGGTGGCCACCCGAAAAGGGTCGATGCAGGCGGGAGTGTGACCAGCGGCGCCCAGTCCTGGAGCAGCATGCCTGCCATGTCGTCGTGGGTGAGCGGCAAGGGGCATGCGGCTCCGCTTCCGACCGGCCAGTAGTGAACGTGCATCCGGATGGTGTAGGGATTGGGAAGGCGAAGCTCAGATTGTGAAGGCGCAGCCATTCACGGTGGCTGGGGTGATGGCAGCCGCTCTGCCGATCATAACAGGAAGATTTGCGGGAAAACAAGAAGTGCTACTATCTGGCGCGGCAGGTAAGCGCCTGATCAAGGCGCTACACTCTGGCGAGAGCCTTTTGTGAAGGCCTATGTTTACGCTTGGTTGGAGTCGGAATCTGTTGAGATGCGTGAGGAACAATGAGGCTGATCACCGCCCAGGCCACCGTGGAGCGCGTGCTCGTCGCGCCGGACGTGGCTGCGATCTTCTTTGCCGGGTTTCGTTGGCTCCAGGAGCAGAAGAGTACCGTTCTGGATGGCTGGATTCGCCTGGAGCGTAAGGCGCCAGTCCGTCACTCAGACCGATTCCTCGCTATATCCCCGCACTTCGAGCGGCTGATCGAGGGTGCCGCGGCCTCGGCGGGTCCAGGCTCGGCAGGCCTGAATGAGACCGCGTTTGTCCGCCTGCGCAAGCTCCTGACACAACTGCTCTCGGAAGCGGAATCCGATTCTGACGCCGCATTGGCCGTACTGGCGCTGCTCGTGGCGATCGACGAGCGGATGGGCCGGGCGGTCCGGACGCAGTACTACACTCGGCCGGAGGGTACGAGAAGCTCCGTGCCCGTGACGCGTGACCATACGATGCCGAAGCCATGGCCCGCCTTCAGCACGAGGACGACGCCGTTCCACCGGCTGGCTCCCGGAACTGGGGTCGACCGCCGCATGCTGTTCCTGGAGCACCAGTTCTGGCGGCTGCAGGCACCCCTGGTGTTGGCGGGGCCGGAAGGCCCGCGGCCGGCTCTTCACCGTTCGGGTGAGCCTTCGTCCGACGAGGGCGTTCCTTGCGACTGGAGCGTGGCCGCGGTGGATGTGCTGTCCGCGTTCGAGGAACTTGAGCTTGGGGAGGACGAGGACCATTTCTGGCTGCAGCGGTATGCCGCCGACGAGATCCGGGACCGCGTCTGGGAGAAGCTTGAGTGGGTGATGGAGGTATGCAGGGAAGGTGGTGCGCAGCTGATCGTCATCCCGGAGCTCTCGCTCAGCCGGGACTTGGTTGCGCGGGTAGCGATGCGACTGGGCGAGTGGCCGCAGGCGGATTCGACAGGCCTGCTACCGATGGTGATCGCGGGTAGGCTCCACGAGCCGGTCCCCGGTGACGTACGGGGATTCAAGAACCGGCCGGCCGTCATCACCCCCGACGGTGAGCTCGCCTGGGAGTATTGGAAGCTGCGGCCGTTCGAATCGGCATGGCTGGGGGGCCGCTCGGAAGTGTTTGGCCCGGACCCCGAGTACGTGCTTGCGATCGACACGCCGCTGGGTCGCGTCGCCGTCACCATCTGCCTGGACTTTCCGGACTACCATGTCCAGTCCGTCCTGCGTGAGCTGCGGGCGAGCGTCGTCGTGGTACCGGCGATGACGCCCGGCAGGACTGTGGAAGAGACTTTTTACGACCGGGCGGTCGCCCTGACGTCCGACTGCCGTGCCGCGACGATCTTCGCCAACAGCTCCATCCCGATCCGCGGCGAGATCCAGGAGGAGAAGGATGCGCGCGAGAGGCTGAAGCGTGATGGAGAGGAGTTGGGGCAGGCAGGTAAAAAAGCGGACGGGGCTGAAATTCAGCCCCGTCCGCGGACACTCAGCTTCGTGCGGGGAAGCACCTCGATCTCAGCGGGAACCCCGATCGCCTCCGATGACTTCAATCCCGACAGTTCCGCTACCGTCTGTGTCTACCACCTTCACGCCGCACCGGGTGGCAGGCTGAGCGTCACCCGCGATCCGCCCAGGCATTTTCCCGGCTAATCTGCGGTTCGGACATGTCGTCGCGCAGCGCCCGGTCGCGCGCGGCCAGGGGTAGATCCAGTCCGTAGGCCTCGTCGCCGGCAGGGAGGTGGTAGCCACGGATGTCCGTGACGCGGTTGTTCGTGACGCGGTCTTCGGATGTCGGTCGAAGGCGTCGCTGGATCGGGACCCTGCGTGGCCTGCCCCGGTCCTTGTCAAGAAGCCAGTTGATCGCGCCGGCCGTGGCAAGGGCTGCAACGCCGGTTGCGGCCTTTGCCAGCGTCTTTGCATGCCTCGACAGGGTTTCCTCGCCTTCGGAGACAGGCTCAGGATCCTCGTACTCGGCCTCGACGCGTTCACGGACGTACGGGTCTTCCGTGAAGAGCGTGTGAAGGTCGCCGATCAACTCCGCCTCCATGCCCGCGCGGGCGTGGACGACCGCGGCGAACGAGCGGTCCGGCCGCGCGTCCAGGAACGATTCGATACGCTCGTAGAAGACCCGGGCGGCCGCGAGAGTGCCTTCATCCCCGATCCCGCCGACCACAAAGTGGGACGAGCCCGTCGTCGGAGAGTAGAAGCGAGCCACCACGCCGAAATCCGATTTGACGCTGCACTGCCACGACACGCGGCGTGCGCTGCTGCGTGTGCGGAGGTGGAGAGCGCCTCTGCCGAAATCCACGAGAGAGCCGAAGGCGGCGACGACCTCCGCACCCAGGTCTCCCTGACTGGGATTGCGGACACAGAGGACCGACCGTGACAGGGCGATGTCACGAAAGCTACGCGGATCGACGTCCTCCGGCGAATCCCACCATTTGATGGCGGAGTCGCCGATGCCAGCGCGCTCGAGCGCACGGCTGACGAGCGCGGTCGCACGTCCCTGCGAACCGACGTCCGGCTCCAGCAGCACTTCCGCCCGTGAATGCGCACTGCGGAGCGCGCTGGCCAGAGCGCTGGATACCGACGGATCGAGCGCGCTCTCGAACGCGGCAAAGGTTCGCTCGGCCTCCGCTGGCGTGAGCCCCGAAAGCTGCGTGGCTTCATGCCGCTGACGGTCCATGGACCGTCCGAGGATGCGCCTCTCGATCGACAGCTTCAGCAGGAGCGACGCAGTCTGCACCCACGAGGGTTCGTCGGTGCCGCGAAGCGCCGTCTCCCCCAGGCGCGAGATGGAGTAGACCACGTCACGCGCGAGCCCCGAGCGCTCGACCAGTCCCACGGAGCTCGCCCAGCGCAGCACGCGGTGCAGCTGGGCCGGCTCGAGCTTGAGCGCCTCGAGAAGGTCCTTCGGCGCGAGAGGACGGTGAAGGAGGGCGCGCAGGATCTGATCCGCGTGCGCCCTCCCCTTGACCATCGCCGCAAGTGCGTCTACGTCCAGGTCCCGGCCGCGCGGAGTGGCATGCTGCAGAATCTCCACCGCTCCGAGCAGCGTCTGGATGGGAGCGACGCGCGAGCTGTCCTCTCCCTCCTCGGCAATGACCCAGGCGGTTGCGTTTGTCAGGCTGCGGCGGTAGCGGTCCAGCAGCGGCTGGTCACCGGAAGCTTCCAGTACGGCGGCGACGGCGTTCGCGTACTGTGCAGCATCCGCGCTGAACCGCGGCTCGTCCATGCTCTGGACGAGATTGATGAAGTCAGAGACCGGGTTGGCCACGAGGCGTTCCCTGTTGGAGGAAGGGGGGGACGGTACTTCGGAGAGTAATACGCATGAGGGTCGCTAACGTTTCAGTAACATCGTCGGGAGCGGTTCCCGTGTCAAGAGTCATGCCTGCGGAGAAGCTGCGCATGTGCAGCTATCCCCCCCGCTCGCCGCTCTGATCCGTAACGTCTGTCCCACCTGAAGTATCCCTCTCGTAACCGATCGCTCTCCTCTTTTCTCCCCTTGTTCGTCCCCGTGACGCCCGCGCGGAGGCAGGGTCTCTCACGTCCGACGCCGGCTCCTCGGTGATAGGCCGGAGGAGTTCCTCGGGATCGATTCCGAGGCGCGCTGCGTTGTAGTCCGCCAGGACGAGCTTCGCGACCAGCCTCCTGCTTTCGGCGCGTGCCGCGGCGATCCGGCTCATGAGCTTGCGGAGCTCGTCCGGCTGCGCGGTATCTTTCTCGGCTTGTTTCCGTTCTGCCGTACGGGTTCTGCGCATCGTGGATCCGCGAGCCGTGGTTGAGTGAGAAGAGAGTGACATGACCGGCTCAGCGGCGCTCTTCCCGGAGGCGCCGCATCGCTTCACGGGCCGCGGCCTCGGCCGCCGCACGCTCCTCAGGAGTCGCGGGGCTGGTGTCCACGGGCTCGTCCAGGTCCGGCGGCGGCGGGAGATCGGGCCTGTCCGGTCGCCCGCGCATGCGCAGGTAGGCGCGGATCAGCCGGTCTAGCAGCCTGGGAGGGAGATCGTCGCCGTCGCGCATGGAGGGTCGCGGTTCGTCTGTTTGCACGCTTGCGTGTTTACTAGCAAGTGTGTGCGGATGCACCCGCGCCGGGAGTCAGGGCGGGCCGACGTGGGTAGATACCCCGATGGACGCGAGCCAGTGCAGTACGGCGGCGGACTCTTCGGGCGGAAGCTCGGCGACCCGGCGGAGTACCGTGGCGCGCATTCGCTCCTGCAGCCGCTGGTATCGCCGCTTGGCTGCCGTATGAGGCAGATTGAAAGCGGCACCGGCCTCGGCCCACTCATCTCCCTGCACCAGCCGGTGCCAGAATAGCGCCTGGGCCTCTTCGCTCGCACCATCCAGCGCTTCGCCGAGAAGGCGGAGTATCACCCGCTTTCCCTGCGATCCCGCAGCGTCATCCCCGTTCCAGCACGTCGGATCCTCGACCTCCAGCTCGTCCAGCTCCTCGTCGAAGACCACCACGTCCCACTCGTCCCGCGTCTGGCGCGCGCGATCGCCGGCAAGGTTGACCGCGATCGTCCGTGCCCACGTGACCAGCTGGCCGTTGGTCCTCCCGTGGAAGGAATGCAGTCCGTGCGCCACGCGCACCAGTGCTTCCTGGGCGATCTCGGCGGCGTGCTCGTCGCCCTCTCGCCAGTGGCTGAGCCATCTGCGCAGGTATCTGTTCAGCTCGACATGTAGCTCTTCGAGCAGCTGTCCCATTGCGCCATCGTCACCTGCCAGCGCGGCCTGCGCCAGGTACACCAGCAGTGTCTCGGGTTCCGAGCCGTGCATCGCTCCTCCCGGTGTCCGCGAACCTTCGTCCTTCCCTACTGGCAGACGAAAGCGCGGCACCGGTGCCGCGCTTTCGTCCGCCCTGGTGGAAGCGGCAGCGTCGCGGGAGCGGGGGCTCCCCGGGTGCGGCCGCCCTGCCGGGAGCAGGACGATGCCCGAGACGAAGAAGCCGGCCGACTACCGGGCGATGGCCGGCCGGCGGAACGCGGTGTGGTTGGGGCCGGAAGTGAAGAACGCGAATACGCGGACCGGCTGGGAGTGCCTGGCCTGCGGCCGGAGGTGGGAAACGATCTACAACTCGCTGCAGCAAGGGAGCGGGTGTCCCGACTGCGGAGTGCGGCGGCGCAGTGCCCTCCAGGTGCTCCGGCCGGAGGCGTATCACGCCCTCGCGGAACGACGAGGCTTCCGGTGGACCGGCGAGCATCCGGGCTCGGCGACGCGCAAGACGAAGTGGCGGTGCGGCCGCGGCCACGCCTGGTGTACGACCTACCAGCGCCTCGCGGCCGGGCGTGGG
>DASQBH010000756.1:0-4340 GCA_035635315.1 Longimicrobium sp. | reverse complement strand
GCGTGAGTGCTTTTTGTTTTTGCGGATCCGGTATCAGGGCGAGCCCTCCGGGGGTGGCTGATCATTTCGAGGGGCCGTCCTCGTCATCATCCCCCCACCTTGTTCGTTAGATCAGCGCCCGCGTACGCCTGTCCGGCCGATCAGGGACTGCCGATGATGATCCGCAGCGCCGCCTTTCTGCTGACTTCCCTTTTCTCGATCTCCAATCTCTCCGCGCAGGAGACGGTGCAGCCGTACGACGCCAGCGGGCGGTACCGCACCGGCGGCCTGGAGGCGCAGCTCACCGGCGCGTTCGGCGGCGGGCGCGACGTGGTGTTCGCGTGGGGGGTGCTGGCGGCGGGCGGCCCGGGCGGGCGGTGGATGCAGCGCACCGAGCTGGCGGCCGGGATGCACGCCGGACAGAGGCTGGTGGACCGGCTGATGCTGGGCCCGCAGGTCTCGCTGGGGCTGGCGATCCCCGGATGGTACACGCTGCTGGACCCGCGCACGCGCGCGGAGCCCTATCTGCTGCTCTCCGCCGGCGCGTACGGCGTGGCGGACTTCGAGAACGACGCGGCAGAGGCGGGGATCGCACCCACGGCGGGGATCGGCGTCGGCATGCGGCTCTTCGACGACGAGTGGGACATCTCCCTCACCCAGGTGGAGGTGGTGGTTCAGCGCCGCTTCGGCATCGCGGACGGGGCGCCGCAGCTGCACCTGCGCCTGAGCCGCGCCCTTCCACGCCGCGGCGGCCGCGCGGCATCCACCCCCCACCCCGACGGGCCCGGCACTCCCCCGCCGCCGCGCAACCACCGCTGACCACCGCTCATCAAACCTTCCAGCCCGCGCACGGAAGTTGCCTGCGCACCGGCCCAGCGCCCGCGCGCCGCTTGCGCGCCTTTACGGTTCGGGAACGAGGGAGGACATGATGGCGGACATCAACATCGAACGAAAGCGCAAGAGCCCGCTCCCGTGGATCATCGGCCTGCTGGCGCTGGCGCTGCTCGCCTTCTTCCTCATGCGCGGCCGTGGCGACGACGAGGTGGAGTCGACGACGGTGGTGTCGGACAGCATTACGACCACCACCACGACCACGCCCTGAAACCGGCGGCGGCTGGCGCGCCGGACGGTGGAATGGGGAGGGGCGAGTCTCTGGGCTCGCCCCTTCTTCGTTTCGGCGGATGGATTCCGCGCGCCCGCCCGCCTATCTTGCCGCGCGATCCGCATCTTCCGAATCCCCCGAAACGTCCCTCATCGACATGCGATTCACTGGAACGGTCCTGGTCACGGGCGCCACGGCGGGCATCGGCCAGGCGTGCGCGCGCGCGTTCGCGGCGGCGGGCGCGCGGCTGGTGCTCACCGGCCGGCGCACGGAGCGGCTGCAGGCCGTGGGCGACGAGCTGCGCCAGGCCCACGGCACGGAGAGCCACCTGCTCGCGCTGGACGTGCGCGACCGCGAGGCGGTGTTCGCCGCGTTCGGCGGGCTGCCGGCGGAGTGGGCGGCCGTCGACGTGCTGGTGAACAACGCCGGCCTGGGGCGGGGGATGGACCGGCTGCAGACCGGTGATCCGGACGGGTGGGACGAGATGGTGGACACCAACGTCAAGGGCCTGCTGTACGTCACCCGCGCCGTTACGCCGGGAATGGTGGAGCGCGGGCGCGGGCACGTCATCAACCTGGGCTCCGTGGCCGGACACGAGGTCTACCCCGGCGGCGCCGTCTACTGCGCCACCAAGCACGCCGTGGGCGCCATCACCCGCGGGCTGCGGATGGACCTGCTGGGCACCGGCGTGCGCGTGAGCACGGTGGACCCGGGGATGGTGGAGACGGAGTTCAGCGTCGTGCGCTTCAGGGGCGACCAGGAGCGCGCGGACAAGGTCTACCGCGGCATGACCCCCCTCACCGCCGCCGACATCGCCGACACCGTGCTATGGGTGGCCACGCGCCCGCCGCACGTGAACATCGACGAGATCATCATCAAGCCCACCGACCAGGCCAGCGCCACCCTCATCCACCGCTCGGAGACGCCTGCATGACGCCGGAATCCTTTCGCACCGACCTGGCGAGCGCGGGGCTGGGCCGGCACGTCGAAACGATCGCCGCGCTCGCCAAGCCCTGCATCCAGCTGGAAACCGTCCCGGGTGACGACACGGCGGGCCGTGTGGGGGCGACGCGGCTGGGCGGAGAACCCGACCTCCCCCCGGGCGAGCCGTGGCCGGAGTGGCAGGGCACGCCCATGTCGTTTCTCGTGCAGATCGACCTGGCGACCGTCGCGGGACTTCCCGGCGCGGACGTGCTTCCTTCCGACGGGCTGCTGTCGTTCTTCTGCGAGGGTGCCATCTGGAGGGGCGATCCCACGGACGGAGGAGACTGGCGGGTTCTGTACACTCCGGCCGGGGCCTCGCTGGAGCGCGCATCCATTCCGGATGCGGTGCCGGAGGACGGCATCTTCACCGCATGCGGGCTGACTCCGCGCCCGGGCGTGACGCTGCCGTATAGCCAAGAACCACAAATCCTGGCACTGGGGCTGTCATGGGACGAAAGCGGTGCGTACCTGGACGTACGGGACCCGGGAGACCGGAGCTGGCCCACGGAGCACCGGTTGCTGGGCTGGCCCGACATCGCCCAGAACGCCGAGATGGAGCTGGAGTGCCAGATTTGGTCCACGGGTATTGAATGGAGCTGGGCTGACATGGACCGGATCCGGGCAGAGCTGGCACCCGCTACCGCGGAGTGGCGCCTGCTCCTGCAACTGGCCTCCGACGACGCCGCGGGCATGATGTGGGGCGACGTGGGAGTCCTGTATTTCTGGATTCGCGAGCCTGACCTGGCCGCGCGCGACTTCAGCCGCGTGTGGATGATCATGCAGTGCGGCTGAACCCGTTTCCAACTCCGGCAAAAGACTTTGCACGCAGAGTAGCAGAGAGGCAGAGTAGCAGAGAGTTTCGTTGTGCTGCTCTGCCCCTCCGCTGCTCTGCGTGAGTGCTTTTTGTTTTTGCGGATCTGGTATGATCCGGTGGCGCGATCTGCGCCGGGCGCTGGCGGCGGGGACACAAAAGAGCGCGGCGCCGGAATGATTCCGGCACCGCGCTTCTCCGTTTCCGGTGCTTACCCGTGCCGCGACGGAAGGGGCGGCGGCAGGTCGTCGTCGCCGTACTGCGCGCGATCGTGCTCGTCATACTCCGAGCGGCGCGGAGGCTCGCTGTCGGGATAGTCGCGCTGACCGTCGGGGTAGTCCGGGGGCAGCGGCGGCAGGTCCACGCGGGACTCGTGGGGCGGTAGATCCACCGTGCCGTCGTCCTCGCGAAAGACGTTGGCGCGCGAAGAAGGCGGCAGCGCCGAGGCTCGGTGCTGGGGCGGCAGGGCGTTGGGCTCCGGCCGGCGGCGAAAGGCCTGCTCCACGCGCTGCTCCACCAGGGGATCCAGCCCGCCGCCGGTGTACGCGGGAAGCAGCGCGATCTCGTGCGCCGGCAGCCCCTTGATCCACACGTCCTTCCCGCGCTCGCGCAGCTCCACGAACTCCATGGGCACCACCACGTGGCGGTCCTCGCGCAGGTGGAACAGGTCCTCGGCCAGGTCGATGTCCAGGTACGCCACCCGCATCTGCGAGGGATCCACCAGCAGCCCCTCCACCACGCCCACGCGCTCGTTGTCGGACCCGAACACCTCCCAGCCGCGCGGGTTGGGCGCGTCCTTGGGCAGGCGGAACTCGCGGGCGTCCTTCAGCGGCACGATGCGCGGCTGCTCCTCCACCCCCGGCGCGTCGAAGGGGAGCGGCGGACCGTAGAAGCGCGGATGCGCGCGCCCCATCTCCTCCACCAGCTCCGCGCTCAGCGGACCGTCGGCGTTGTACGGGGGAAGGCGGCGCACGTCGGCGTCCAGCCAGCGGGTCAGGCGCATGGACTGGTCGCCCCAGTCCAGCTCCTCCACCGGCAGCAGCACGGTGCTGCCCAGGATCCCGCGCTTTACGGCCAGGTACTTCACCCGCCCGTCGCGGCCGATCAGCAGGTCCGACACGGTTCCCACGGTGGCGCCGGCGGGGTCCGCCACCGCCCACCCGATCAGGTCGCGCGTGCGCAGCACCTCGGCGCGCGCGGCAGCGTTCTCCGTCATCGTCCCCCCTCCCGTCTGGTGTGGTCCGTCAGCTCGCCGGTGGTATCACGATGCGCTGTCCCGTGCGCACCTGGTCCGTCTCCATCTGGTTGGCGCGGCGAATGGCTTCCACCGTCACCCCGTAACGCCGCGCGATGCCGAACAGCGTCTCCCCCGCCTGCACCACGTGCGAGCGGGTGCCGCGCCGGGGCTGCTGCGTCTGCGCGCCGGTGGCCGCGGCGGGCGTCTGCGGCCGCGGCTGCGCGGGG
>DASQBH010000755.1:0-4871 GCA_035635315.1 Longimicrobium sp. | reverse complement strand
GACCTCCAGCAGCAGCTTCTCGGTGAAGGGATCGCCCACCTGCACCTGCGGCCGCTTCGCCTCGCTCTCCTCCGACAGCTCGGCGCTGGCGAAGGTGGCGCCGTGGATGCCGTCGCGCCCCGTCTTCGATCCCACGGCCATGATCGGGTTGCCGACGCCGGAGGCAACGCCGCGGATGAGCTCCTCCTTCTTCATCAGCCCGATGGCCATGGCGTTGACCAGCGGGTTGCCCTCGTACGCGGCGTCGAAGTACACCTCGCCGGCCACGGTGGGGATGCCGACGCAGTTGCCGTAGTCGCCGATCCCCTTCACCACGCCGGCGAACAGGTAGCGCACGCGGTCCGCGTCGTCGCCGTCGATCTCGCCGAAGCGCAGGGAGTTGAGGCAGGCGATGGGGCGCGCGCCCATGGTGAAGACGTCGCGGAGGATGCCGCCCACGCCGGTGGCGGCGCCCTGGTACGGCTCGACGGCGGAGGGGTGGTTGTGCGACTCGATCTTGAAGGCGACCGCCAGCCCGTCGCCCACGTCGATCACACCGGCGTTCTCGCCGGGCCCCTGCAGCACCCAGGGCGCCGTCGTGGGCAGCTTGCGGAGGAGCGGCTTGCTGTTCTTGTAGCCGCAGTGCTCGCTCCACATGGCGCTGAACACGCCGAGCTCGGTGTAGGTGGGCTCGCGGCCCAGGATGCCCAGGATGAGCGAGTACTCGTGCTCGCTGATCCCGTGGTCGGCCACGAGCTCGGGGGTGATCGCCGGGTCGCCGGGACGGGGCTGGACGGACATGACTGACGAGTGCGAGAGTGCGAAAGTGCGAAAGTGCGAAAGTGGAAGAGCGCGAAGGTGCGGAGCTGTTACTCTCGCACTTTCGCACTCTCGCACTTTCGCACTGCTTCTCTACGGATTCTTTGCGTCGTTGCGCCGGGCCCGCTCGGTGGCGGTTGCCTCGTTCGCGCGGTCCTGGCGCGTCCGGCGGCTCTTGCGGTCGATGGACGTTTCGCCGCGCGTGTCGGCCGCCTCGGTGTTCTCCGCCGGGTCGGCAGGCCGGACTCCCGGCGCCGCGGCGGGCACGGGCGTCGCGGGCAGACGGCCGTCCACCTCCGGCGGGTTGGTGCCGGCCGCCTGCGCCGGGTCCGTGGCCGGCTGCGTCGCGTTCACGTCCGCCGGCGGGGTGGTGATGATGATGGTGGACGGCTCGCCGGCCTGGCCCTCGCGCGCCTGGTTCACCGGCACCGGCGGCGTCACGCGCTCCGCGGGCGCGGCCTCCGGCTGGGTGATGACGATGGTGGACGGCTCACCCGGCCGCCCCTCGCGCGGCTGGTTGACGGGCGCGCGGTCGGGCGTCGTCACCAGGTTGCTCGCCGGCGGGCCTCCCTCCACGCGCACCCCGCCCACCCGGGCGCGGCTCTCGCCCTCCGCGGGCGCGTCGTTCGTGCGCCCGTTGCCGATCTCCCGCACGCCGCCGGCCGCGTTCAGCGCGTCGTCGGCCGCGGGGCCGGCAAAGCGGCGGCGCGAGGTGCGCAGCACGGCGGCCACCACGCGCTCGTTCTGAAAGAACACCACGTCGTCGCTTCCGCAGCGCACGGGGCAGCCGTTGTGGTAGTACCAGTACGACCACTCGCCCTGGGCGCGCGTGGTGGCGGGCGCGCCAAAGCGGTCGCGCACCTGCTCCGTCGTCATCCCCGGCGAGATGGTGCTCTGCGCCAGGGCCGGCGTCGCGGCGGAGAGCAGCATCGCCACGCCGGCCAGCAGCATCGACTTCTTCATCGGGCACCTCCGCGAAACGGTGAACGGGTGAAGGGGTGAACGGGTGACGGTGAACCCGTCAGCCTTTCCAGCTGAAATGCCGCGGAATGAATCCACCCCCCCATCCACGCACCTTCGTCCCGTACTTTCGTACCTCGTACTTTCGTACCCCGTACCTTCGTACCTGCTCACGCACTGCCGACCAGAAAATCCGCCAGCGACTGAAACAGCCCCAGCCCATCCGTGCTCCCCAGCACCGGGTCTACCACCCGCTCCGGGTGCGGCATCATTCCCAGCACGTTTCCGGCCGTGCTGACGATCCCCGCGATGTTGCGCGCGCTGCCGTTGGGATTGGCCTCCGGCGTTACGTCCCCCACGGCGTCGCAGTAGCGAAAGACCACGCGGCCCGTGGCCTCCAGGTCGTCCAGGATCTCCGGGTCCGCCGTGTAGCACCCCTCGCCGTGCGCGATCGGCACCTGCAGCACCTGGCCCACCTCGTACTCGCTCGTGAACGGCGGCTGCGACTTCTCCACCCGCAGGTACACGGGGCGCGAGCGGAATTTCAGGCTGCGGTTGCGCATCAGCGCGCCGGGCAGCAGCCCCGCTTCGCAGAGGATCTGGAAGCCGTTGCACACGCCGGCCACGGGGCCGCCCGCGTTGGCGAAGGCGATCACCTCGCGCATGATGGGGCTGTGCGCCGCGATGGCGCCCGCACGCAGGTAGTCGCCGTAGCTGAACCCGCCGGGGAGGAAGACGGCGTCCACTCCCTGCAGGTCGTGCTCCTTGTGCCACAGGAAGATGGCCTCCGCGCCCAGCCCTTCCTGGACGGCCTTGTAGCAATCGTAGTCACAATTGCTCCCCGGAAAGGTCACCACGCCGATCTTCATGCCGCGCTCCCCACGGTTACCGCAAAGTCTTCCGTCACGGGGTTGGCCAGCAGCTGGCGGCACATGGCCTCCGCCCGCTCCCGCGCCTCCGCCTCGGACGCGGCGGCCAGGCTGAAGACGATCAGCCGCCCCACGTGCACCTCGCCCACCCCGGCGAAGCCCAGCGACGCAAGCGCGCCGCCCACCGCCTTGCCCTGCGGGTCAAGGATGCCGCGCCGCGGCGTGACCCGCACCTCGATGCCGTATTCCGTCACCTGCGCTCTCCGCGATCAGTTTGTCTGCGATCCGTCCTGCGCCGGCCAAAGCGGCGGGGGCGCAGCTGCTCGTAGTCCAGCTCCCGCCGCTCGTCCGCGTCCAGCTCGTCTTCCAGGAAGTCGCGCTCGGGCAGCCGCTCCGCCAGCCCCATCGCCACCGACCGCACCAGGCCGTAGGTGATGTACAGGATGGAGAAGGGAAAGAAAAAGTACTCGGGATAGGTGAACGCCGACACCAGCGACACCCCCGCCAGAAAGATGGCGAAGCGGCCGCCCCAGGTGCGCGTGCTGAAGCGCGGCACCACCGGGTACAGCACGTTGCTCACCATCAGCAGCCCCAGAAAGAGCGTCAGCCACCCCGCGGTGCGGTTGATGGGAATGCGGCTGAGGAACTGGGCAAAGAAGGGGGTCTGCGTAAAGGCGTAGTACGTGGCCAGGCAGGCGCCGGCCGTGGGGGAGGGCAGGCCGTGAAAGGTGCTCTTGGCCGTCCCCGCCTGCTCGATGTTGAAGCGCGCCAGCCGGAACACCGCGCAGACGATGTAGAGAAAGGCCAGGATCCACGCCCACTCGCCGCCCTGCTGCAGAAAGGAGAAGTAGACGATCAGCGCCGGCGCCACGCCAAAGCTCACCGCGTCCACCAGCGAGTCCAGCTCCTCGCCGAACGCGCTTCCCGTGGCGGTAAAGCGGGCGATGCGGCCGTCCAGCAGGTCCATGATGGCCGCGCCCACGATCATCCACCCAGCGGTGGAGTACGCGCCGCGCGACGCGGTGACGATGGCCCAGATGCCCAGGAACAGGTTGCCGAGCGTAAAGGCGCTCGGCAGGATGACGATCCCCCTGCGCAGCCGGCGGCGGCGCGGCGGGATCTCCAGCAGCTCCGTCATCGACCCGCCCCCGGGTCGGCCAGGGGAAAGTCGTCCAGCGCCATCCCCGTAAGCCGGCGGAACGCGTCCTGGTAGCGGCGCGACGTCTCCTCCACCACCTCGGGCGGAAGCTCCGGCCCCGGCGGCGTCTTGCTCCATCGCCCCTCCGCGCACAGCGCCTCCAGCCAGTCGCGCAGGGGCTGCTTGTCCAGCGAGGGTTGGCCGCGGCCGGGCGCGTACGCCTCCTTCGGCCAGAAGCGGGAGGAGTCCGGCGTGAGCACCTCGTCCATCAGCCGGACCGTTCCGTCCGTGTCGGTGCCGAACTCGAACTTGGTGTCGGCGATGATGATGTCGCTCTCCGCCGCGATCTCCCGCCCGCGCGCGTAGACGGCCAGCGACGCGTCGCGCAGCGTTTCCGCGGCGTCGGCGCCCACGATCTCGCGCATCCGGTGGAACGGGATGTTCTCGTCGTGGCCGCTCTCGGCCTTGGTGGCGGGGGAAAAGAGGGGCGCGTCCAGGCGGTCCGACTCGCGCAGCCCCGCGGGAAGCGGCTCGCCGGCCAGGGTGCCGTGCTCGCGGTACTCCTTCCACGCGCTGCCGGACAGGTAGCCGCGAACGACGCACTCCACGGGGAACGGCTGCAGCTTGCGGCAGAGCATGGAGCGGCGGGCCCACGCGTCGCGGTGGGGCGCCAGGGCAGGGTAGCGGCGGACGATCTCGTCCGGATCGACGGAAAGGACGTGGTTGGGCACCAGGTCCGCCGTGCGCGCGAACCACCACGCGCTGATCAGGGTGAGCACCTCGCCCTTGCGGGGCACGGGCGTGGGCATCACCACGTCGAACGCGCTCACGCGGTCCGTGGCAACCATCAGCAGGGCGTCGCCCAGGTCGTACACGTCGCGGACCTTGCCCCGCACCCGCAGCGGGAAGGGGAGGTCGGTGCTGACCAGCGTGGCTGTCAGGGTCGCGCTCCGTCAGGGGTGGTTGCGAGCCGGCAAGTTAGCAAACGCGCCGTGGAGCGGCAACCGGGGCGGGGGAGTGCGAGAGTGCGAGAGTGCGAGAGTGCGAGAGTGCGAGAGTGCGAGAGTGCGAGAGTGCGAGAGTGCGAGAGTGCGAGAGTGCGAGAG
>DASQBH010000754.1:0-8806 GCA_035635315.1 Longimicrobium sp. | reverse complement strand
TGGGGCTCAAGATCGTGCAGGCCGTCGGAGCCCAGGATGGGGCCCGTGAACCCCAGCCGCCGCGCCGCCTGCACGATCTTGAGCCCCGTCTCGGCCTGCCCGCCGATCACCAGCGCGTCCGCGCCGCGGCGGATGGCGCGCGACAGGTAGGGGTCCAGCTCCGTGCCGCTCTCCACCACCGCGGGCAGGTAGGGATCCGCCGAGACCACCACGCCGCCGCCGCTGCGAAAGGCGCGCTCGAAGGTGGTCATCACCCCTTGGCCGTAGTCGTCGTTGGCGTACAGCACCGCCGCCCGCCGCCGCCCCAGCTCCGTGGCGCCGCGCGCCAGCACCGGCGAGAACTCCAGGTCCGTGGGCGTGACCCGAAAGCTCCACGGCCCCGCCTGCGTAAACGCCGGCGCCGACGAGGCGGGGGAGATGTGCATCACCGGCTCTCCCGCCTGCTCTCCCTCCGCCGCGTTGTAGATGGTGGCCGCCTTGAGGCTGGCCCCCGAGTTCAGGTGCCCGATGACGGCGACCACGCGCGGATCCCGGCGCAGCGAGTCCGCCACCGTCAGCGCCACCTGGGGGTCGGCCTTGTCGTCCATCATCACCAGCCGCACCAGCCGGCCGCCGATCCCCCCGTCCTGGTTGATCTCCGCCACCGCCATCTCGGCGGCCATCCGCATGGAGGCACCGTTGGCCGCGCTCAGCGGGCCCGCTACCCCCAGGTAGACGAAGTCGTCTCCCCCGCCTCCGCAGGCGGCGGTGAACAGAAGCGCCAGAGAAGTAAACATGGCGCTGAAGGCCTTTGGCGACATACTATGCATAGGTGAGGTCGGAGAAGCCGGGAGGGCGGCGAAAAAGCAGTTTGGGAGCCGACTACACAAGTGCAGGTGCCGCAGCGGCTTGAGCGCTCATTTCCGCTGCCGGCGCACCTCCCGGATCAAGGTGCTCGCACGTACCGCTTGACGAAGTAGACAAAGTAGACTAACTTCCTGGCACGTCCGCTCTGTCCACTTTACAGTGGGGTTCCACAGGGTAGACTATCGGGTGATTGGGGCCCTCGCAAGGCTGGCGTCGTGCGGCCCCCGCGCCCGGTGAAGATAATGACCGTGAACCGGAGCCGGGGAGAGGCCGTAGCGGCACTCCCCCTCCCCTGCGGGCGGCGCGCCTGGGACCGGCGATCCGCCTTTGGAGCCCCGGCCATGCATGGACAAGCAACAAGAAGCACCTCCCGAGCGCGTGGACGGCGCCGTAACGCTTCCCGGCGCTGGTGCATCCCGCCCGCCATCCTGCGCGAGCCAGACGAGACGCTGGAGGCCTCGCAGATCCTGGTGGAGCACAGGGGGGACCTGGGACTGCTGCTGTGGAACTCCCTTCGCGACGTGACCCTGTGGGCCACGGTAGAGCCCGAGCGCCGCGAGGGGCTGTTCACCCGCGACGCGGCCGACAAGCGCCTGGAGCAGCTGCGGGGCGCCGGCGTGGAGCCCCCGCTGGAGGTGTCGCTCACCGCGCTGGTGGCCGTGGTGGGCACCCCGGGTACGGTGAGCGCCGAGATCGTGACCCTGGTGTGCATCGAGATCTCGCGCTGGGCGCAGGAGCGGGGGGCCAACGGAACGGCGCTGGCCTTTGCGCAGGCCGCCGCGCTGGCCTCGCCCGAGGAGGCGGCCCCGGCCCTTCGCGTGGGGAGCCTGGCGCTGGGGTGGGGGCGCCACGCCCGTGCCGAGACCTGGCTGCGCCGCTCCATCGGGCTTGCCCGGCGGGGCAAGGACTGGCAGAGCTACGCGCAGGCGTACGTGGACATGGGCATGCTGTACGCGCGCCGCGACATGCACGCCAGCGCGCGCCGCTTCTACACGCAGGCCATGCGCGCCGGCCGCCGCCACGGGCTGCTGGCCGTGCGGGGGGCCGCGCTGCACGGCCTCTTCCTCCTCGCCATGGAGGCCTCGGAGCTGGACGACGCCGAGCGCTACGCCCGCGCCGCCATGCGCGCGTACGGACGCGCCCACCCGCGCCTCCCCGAGCTGCTGCACGACATCGCCTACCTGTGGGTCACGCGCGAAAGCTACGGCCGCGCCATCCCCATGCTGCAAAAGCTGCTCGTCTCCCGCACCGGCCCCGGCGAGCGGGCGCTCACCCTGGCCATCCTGGCCCGCGCCGCGGCGGGCACCGGCGAGCGGCGGCTGTACGAAGAGGCGTGGAGCAACGCGTGGTCGCTCATCAACCGTCCCGGCGCTCGCGAAGACCACGCGCGCACGCTGCTGGAGCTGGGCCGCGCCTCGGCCAAGCTCAAGGACTGGATCCGGATGGAGCAGGCCACCCGCCTGCACGCCTCGCAGCCGCCGCGGCACGCCGACCGCCGCATCACGGAGCAGCTGGCGGAGCTCACCGCCTTTGCGCGGGGCCACGTGGGGGGTTGACCGGGACAGGAGTTGAGTGGGGGAGACGCCGAGCGGAATGCGGCGCCTTTTTGGGCGGAGCGGTGTTTATTCTGTTTACTGTCGATGGGGCCGGCGGTGATGCAGCCGGCCTCATACCAGATCCGCAAAAAGATTGGTTTCATACGGAGCAACGGAGGAACAGAGATCATGCTCCCTCTCCGTTGCTCCGTATGCCAATTCTTTTTCAGAATTCGGGATCACGCCCCTGATCCGGCCGCGCCGTCCGCACCTGGAGCAGGTGGAAACGCGGAGGACGCGCCGGGAACGTTTCCCCTGCGCGTCCTCCGCGTCGGATCAGCAGAGACGGAGCGGGACCGAGCCTGTCCCCTGTCCCTTATTCCTCTTCCTCTTCCCGGCAGTCGCGGCGCAGGCGGCGGTCCGTCATCCGCCACTGCGTGCCCTCCTTGCGAAACTCCAGCGTCCACACGCGGTTGCAGTGGTCGCTGGGAAGGCGGCGGCGGTCGGTGCTGGCGCTGCGGACGTGGGCGGTAAGCTCGTCGCCCGCCTGCCGCACCAGGTTCAGATTCACCCAGATCCCGAACTTGCGCACCCAGCACCCGCCGATCCCCGACTCCGAGTCGCACAGCAGCACCTGCTCCTGCACCGCCTGCGTGGGCTCGCCCAGCACGCGCGACATGCTGTCTTCCGACACCGAGTCGCCGGTGACCTTGTGCGCGGCGACGCGGAACGAAGTCAGGTTGACGTACAGCGGCCCGTCCGAGGGGCGGCCGGGCTGGTTCTGCCGCGCGTCCTGCTCCGCGAAGCGCAGGATCTGCCGGGAGATGTCGAAGAACTCCGCCTGGCTGAGCGGCTCGCCCGAGCAGGCGGCCAGCAGCAGGAGGGCGGCGGCGAACAGGATGCGCTTCATGCGGTTCCGCAAAACGAGAGGACCGGGGTGCAGATGACGCTGCCGGAGGATGCGATCCGGTGATCCCCGGCTGCGGACGCGCAGGTGCAAGGGTCGCCGCACACGGCCGGGCCGCCAGGTCCGCGCAGGCGGACTTTGCGTCGTCGCAGCGGCGAATTCACTCGCTCCCGCGGGCGGACGGCAGGGTGCGTGGTCCGGATCGCGATCGGCATTGTGTGCAGATTACAGCCCGCGCCGCGCGCGCGCCATGCCGCCCGCCCTCCCGCCGCGGCGGCCGAGCGCGTAGGTTGGGGCGCACCGACGTTCGCGCACCCGCACCCGGAGATCCGATGGCGCTGTGGAGGCTTACACCCAGGAGCGACAGGCTCTGGTGGTGTGTGGAAGGCAAGGACCCGTGGCAGCCGCCCTACGACCGCGCGTTTGGTTTCGTGGTGCGCGCCGCCGACGCCGAGGAGGCGCGGTGGACGGCCCACCAGGCCGCGGGCGACGAGAACGGCACGCTCGAAGGCGTGTCGCCCTGGCTGGACGCCAACTACTCCAACTGCGAAGAGCTGCGCGACGAAGGCTCCGCCGAGGTCGTCCTCGTCAACTTTCGCCACGCGCCAAAGTAGCCGCTATTCGAATTCCGTCGTCGGCTCAACCAGCCGCACGTTGCAGAAGCGCCGGATCTTCTTGAAATCGGCGCGGTTGTAGGTGACCACCCCGGCGTTGATCCGCTTGGCCGACCGCGCGATGAGCACGTCGCGCAGCAGCCGTTGCTGCTCCTCCTTCGGAATGGCCGGTGTGTAACCGTCGCGGTGCGATCGAAGGCCGAGCCGCAGGGCGTTCAGCACCTTCCCCGCCTCGTACCAGTCTTCGCCGTCGGGCGTGAGCAGCATTCCCTCGTCTTCCGCGGCCGCACGCACGGATCCCAGCCTGCGAACGTCAGCCGTATCCTGTGCGCCGGCCGTGAGCTCCTGCAGCACCACGGCCGACACGAAGCCGGGGACTTCGGACATCTTGTGCCGGATGATGACGTTCGTATCGAACACGACTCGCCCGGACATCAATCCGCCGCCTCCCGCTCGAACTCCTCCGGCCGATTCACCACTCTCGCGAGTTCCACGAACTCGGGGTTGTGCTTCACCGACCACTCGAACCGGCCAGTGGCGGCCATGACCAGGATCTCGCTGAAGCACTCGGCCGATCGTGCCAGGGCGTCGTCGATTGCGGCGGGAAGACGGGCGTGGCTGCTGAGCAGCGCGCCCTGTGGGCCCCGCAGTTCCCAGACACCCGCGCACTTGCTGATCCGCAGCCGTGGGGCGTCCGGATCCAGCTCGTCGGGATCGTAGTACAGATCGATGGGACGTTCTCGACCAGGGACGAGCCGCTTCGATCGTTCGATCAAGCGCAGTCCCGTATCGAATCGAAGACTCCTCCAGTCCCACCAGCGGCGTCGGCGGTTGCGCTTCACGCGCAGCCGCGAGGGATCGGTATCCTCTCCAGGATCGTAGAACAGCTCGACGGAAGGTTCGCTCGTCGCCATGATCGCCTCGAGTGCAGGTCAGCTCGCGTCGTAAGATAATCGCTTTGGACCTGCCACTCCAGACACAAATGCATGCGCTCTGGACGGGCCAGCGATGAGCACACGTCGATCACGGCAGACATAAGAAAAGCGGGCCGGCATCGCTGCCGGCCCGCTCCTTTCAGGATCCCGAAGGGCTCGATCAGACCCAGGTCTGCTGGATCTTGCCCACGGCGCTGATGCGCTGCTCGGCGATGCGGTCGGCGGCCACGTAGGTGGGCACGCCCTCGTTCTCCGACAGCTCGAAGATGCGCAGCAGGGTGTTGTAGATGTCGCCCGCCTTGCGCATGGCGCGCTCCGACGCCCACCCGTGCAGCTCGCCGTAGACGTTGATCAGGCCGCCGGCGTTGATCACGTAGTCGGGGGCGTACAGGATGCCGCGCCGGTGCAGCTCGTCGCCGTGGCGGGCCTCGGCCAGCACGTTGTTGGCCGCGCCGGCCACGATGTCGACCTTGAGCAGGGGGATGGTGTCGTCGTTCACCGTGGCGCCCAGGGCGCTGGGGGCGTAGATGTCGGCCTCCACGCCGTAGATCTGGTCGGGGCTCACCGCCTGCGCACCGAAGTCGTGCACCACCCGCTGCACGCGCTCCTGGTCGATGTCGGTCACCACCAGGCGCGCGCCCTCGGAGGCCAGGTTCTGGCACAGGTAGTAGCCCACGTGGCCCACGCCCTGGACGGTGACCGTCTTGCCGCTCAGGCTGTCGGAGCCGTACTTGGCCATGGCCGCCGCCTTGATGCCGCGGTAGGTGCCGTACGCCGTCACGGGCGAGGGGTCGCCCGAGGCCTGGGCGCGGCCGGCGACGGACTCCGTCTCCATGGCCACGAACTCCATGTCGTCCACCGAGGTGCCCACGTCCTCGGCGGTGATGTAGCGGCCCTTGAGCGTCTCGACGAAGCGGCCGTGCGCGCGAAAGATCTCTTCGCGGTTGGTGCGCTTGGGATCGCCCACGATGACGGACTTGCCGCCGCCCAGGTTGAGCCCCGCCACGGCGGCCTTGTACGTCATCCCCCGCGACAGGCGCAGGGCATCGACGAAGGCCTCCTGGTCGTTGTTGTAGTTCCAGTACCGCGTGCCGCCCAGCGCCGGCCCCAGCACGGTGTTGTGGATGGCGATGATCCCCTTGTAGCCGCACGACGGCTCGTGGCAGAAGACGACCTGCTCGTGGTCGTGCTCGGCGATCACAGAAAACAGTTCCATGCCCGTGGTCAGTAAGTGTTGCGTGCGGGTGCGCGGACCGGCGGCCCGCGAAGCTTCAGTGTGGCCCTGCCCTCCGGCGGCCTACCGGTACAGCTCGCGCGCGATGACCGTGCGCTGGATCTCGCTGGTCCCCTCGTAGATCTCCGTCACCTTGGCGTCGCGGAACAGCCGCTCCACCGGGTACTCCTTGACGTATCCGTAGCCGCCGAACACCTGGATGGCCTCGGTGGTCACGTACATGGCGGCCTCGCTGGCGAACAGCTTGGCCATGGACGACAGCTTGCTCACCGGCTCGCCCGCGTCCTTGGCGGCGGCGGCGCGGTGCAGCAGCGCGCGGGCGGCCTCGATGCGGGTGGCCATGTTGGCCAGCTTGAACTGCATCCCCTGGAACGCGCGGATCGGCTGGCCGAACTGCTTGCGCTCGTCGGCGTACGCCAGCGCGTGCTCCAGCGCCGCCTGCGCCACGCCGATGGCCAGCGCGGCGATCCCCATGCGGCCGTTGTCCAGCCCCTGCAGGGCGTAGATGAAGCCCTGCGACGGGTCGCCCAGCAGCTGGTCGTCGGCCACGAACATCTCGTGGAACGAGATGCCGACGGTCTCCGACGCCCGCTGCCCCATCTTGTCCTCCTTCTTGCCGACCGAATAGCCTTCGGTATCCGTCGGGACGATGAAGGCGCCGATCCCCTTGGCCCCGCGCCGGTCCTCCGGCGTGTCCGTGCGCACCATGGTCACCACCACGTCGCCAAAGCCGCCGTTGGTGACCCAGGCCTTGGCGCCGTTCAGGATCCACCCGCCGTCGGCCCTGCGGGCGGTGGCGGCCATCCCGGCGGCGTCGGAGCCGGCGTCGGGCTCGGAGAGGGAGAACGCGCCCAGCAGCTCGCCGCGCGCCATGGGGCCCAGCCAGCGCTCCTTCTGCGCGTCGGTGCCGTGGGCCAGGATCATCTGCGTGGGGAGCGAGTTGTGAACGCTCATGGCCACGGCCACGCTGGCGTCGCCGCGCGCGATCTCCTCCAGCGCCACCACGTAGGCCAGAGTGTCCAGCGCCAGCCCGTCGTACTGCTCCGGGAGCAGCATCCCCAGAAAGCCCAGCTCGCCCAGCTTCTGGATGACCTCGCGGGGAAAGTGCGCCTCGCGGTCCCACTCCTCGGCGTGGGGCCGCAGCTCGTTCTCGGCGAACTCGCGCGCCAGGTCGCGGATCTGCTGCTGTTCCTCGGTCATCAACAAAGAGTGCGAAAGTACGAAAGTGCGTGAGTGCGAAAGTGACCGCGCTCCGTAGCCGCGTTCGGATTCAGAGCCTCGGTCCGGCCTTGTCCCGGCGGTTGAAACCCGCGGCTGCAACGTCACGAAATCCGCCTGCGCGGATTCCCGTCCGACAGATTATCCGTACCACACGCTGTTGGCGTTCACGCGAGCACTCGCCGACGCGCAGCCCCGCGCGGTTTGCGGGGCTTCCCGCTTTTCCAGCCGCGGGTTCACCCGCCCGGGAAACGACTCGCCGGCGACGCCTACACCCTCACACCCTTACGCGGTGCGGTAGTCGTAGAACCCCTCGCCCGTCTTGCGGCCCAGCTTGCCCGCAGCGACGTACTTTCGCAGCAGGGGGCACGGGCGGTACTTGTCGTCGCCCAGGCCGTCGTGCAGCACCTGCATGATGGCCAGGCAGGTGTCCAGCCCGATCAGGTCCGCCAGCGCCAGCGGGCCCATGGGGTGGTTCATCCCCAGCTTCATCACCGTGTCGATGGCCTCGCGGGTGGCCACGCCCTCCATCAGGCAGAAGACGGCCTCGTTGATCATCGGCATCAGGATCCGGTTGCTGACGAAGCCCGGATAGTCCTGCGCCTCGGCCACCGTCTTTCCCAGCTTCTCCGACGTCTCCACGACGATGCGCGTGGTCTCGTCGGAGGTGGCGAGGCCCCGGATGATCTCCACCAGCTTCATCACGGGGACGGGATTCATGAAGTGCATCCCGATCACCCGGTCCGCCCGGCCCGTACGCCCGGCGATCTCGGTGATGGAGATGGACGACGTGTTGCTGGCCAGGATGGCGTGCGCCGGCGCGTGCCGGTCCATCTCCTCGAAGATCCTGAACTTCAGCTCGCGGTTCTCCGTGGCGGCCTCGACGACCAGGTCGGCGTCGGCTACGGCGGAGACGTCGGTGGCGGTGCGGATGCGGCCCAGGGCGGCGTCGCGGTCGGCCTCGGCCAGCGTGCCCTTCTTGATCTGCCGGTCCATGTTGCCGCCGATGGTCTTGAGCGCGCCCTGCAGCGCCTCTTCACGCACGTCCACCATGACGACGTCGTAACCGGTCTGGGCGAACACGTGCACGATGCCGTTGCCCATGGTCCCCGCCCCCACCACCGCAACCCGCTTGATCTCCGGCATTTCGTTCAGTCTCTGGTCAAAATGTCAGCGCACCCGTCCCACGGAAGGAGCAAGTGCCCAGGTTCGAGTGCCTAGTGCCTAGTTTTTCGAGTGCCTGGTGCCAGACCAATTCTAGGCACTCGGTTACCAGGTACTCGGCACTTCTCTCACCGCAACGCCGTCCAGAGCGCGAAGTAGACCACGAGCAGCAGCGCGCCGGTGACGATGCACCACACGGCCGCGTTGGACGTGTACGGCGGGCTTTCCGAGCGGTCCTGCTCCACCCGCCGCAGCGCGTTCACCACGCCCTTCGCCTCGATCACGTCGCGCAGGCCCACGGACCGGCGGCCGCCGATGAGCGCCGCCAGCCCGAAGAGCGCCAGCATCACCCC
>DASQBH010000753.1:0-2447 GCA_035635315.1 Longimicrobium sp. | reverse complement strand
GATCGCCAGCAACGGCACCGTGGCGGTAACGCCGGTGGACGCGCTGGTGCGGACCATCGAGGTGAACCTGATCGGCGTGGTTCGAACGGTCAGCGCCACGCTGCCGCACGTGACGGAGCGGCGCGGCTACTACCTGCTGATGTCGTCCGCCTCCGCGCTGGCGCCGCTGCCGGCCATGGCGCCGTACTCCGCGAGCAAGATCGCCGTGGAACAGTTCGGCAGCGCGCTGCGGATGGAGGTGGCGCACAAGGGGGTGGACGTGGGCGTGGCGCATCCCTCGTGGATCGACACCGACCTGGTGCGCGACCAGCAGCGCGAGCTGAGCACCTTCAACCAGACGCTGGCCGCGCTTCCCGGCCCCTTTGGCAAGGTGACGCCGCTGGCGGAGTGCGTGGACGCGCTGGTGGACGGGATGGAGCGCCGCCGCCGCAAGGTGTACGTGCCCAGGAGCCTGGCCCCTTTCGCCGCCATCCGCCAGCTCTTCACCAGCCCCATGGCCGAGCGGGCGACGATGAAGACCGCCGCCCGCATGGTCCCCAGGCTGGAGGCCGAGATCGTGGCGCTGGGCCGCGCCTTTGGCGAGCACAGCGTGGGCAACGCGGACGTGCCGGAGCCGCCACATCCCCCATCGGAGTAGGGCGCCGACCGCTTACGCCGGGTCCATCCACCGGTCTCCCGTCCCGTGCTCCGCCAACACGGGTCGCGAGTTCTCCGGTTCCATCCGCGGAGCACCCGGCCCTCGCCCGGCGCACGTAGACCGCGGCGTGCCGATCGAGCCATGGAATTCGCGCAGGGCACTCCGACCAGCGGGATCACCCCCGGCACTCCATAGCGGCGGGCAGGATCGGAAATCAACCGTTTGGGAACACCTGGTCCGCCAGACGGGCCCTGTGGCTCGCTGGAGAGGGGTTGCCGAGGTCTTCACAGGAGGTGCGGGACTTTTCTGCTACAAATTCACGTAACAGAATCGTTGCGTTCATAGGGAAAATCGCATATTCTGCCGCATTGTGCCTCGACGCGGCGTTCTGCTCCGCCATCCCTCGAGGTGCAGGTCCCCGGGCGCGGTCCGGCCCGCCTTTCAGAACCGGCATAATGGAGAGCCTTGCATGACCAGTGACCACGTTTCGCACCGCCCCAGGCTTCGCCGCCTGCTGCTGGAAGGGCTGGGTGCCGCCGCCCTGGGAGCGGTGATCGCCGCCGGGGTAGGGATGCCGGCCACGGTAGAGGGTGCGGACCGCGCGGCGGCATGGGCGGACGGGCGCGTGCCCGCAGACACCCCGCGCGCCCGGGTGCGGCCGGTGGCCGTGCAGAGCTACGCGGATTCGCTGCGCGACCCCCCGGTGGTCCGGTCCGTCGGCGGAGTGCTGACCGCCACCCTGGTGGTGGACACGGCCACCCTGCAGGTGGACACGACCGTCGTAGACACGATCTCCGGTCAGGTGGACACGACTGTCGCTTCGACGCCCATGAACCTGCGGACCTATCGGCTCACGTCCACCACCGATCCCGCCTACGCGTCCAGGCTGCCGCTCCTGCCTGCGTTTCCCGGCCCCACCTTCCGGGTGCGGCCCGGCGACCTGGTCAGGATCCAACTGATCAACTCGCTTCCGCAGGGCGGGCCGCAGGACGCGAACGACGTGTGCATCCAGCCGCAACCTGATTCCGTGGGTGCCCACATCACGATTCCGGACGTGTACCAGGCCTGCTTTCACGGCCCCAACTACACCAACATCCACTACCACGGCATGCACGTGACCCCGGACAGCACGTCCGACTTCATCGGGGACGACGTGCTGCTGGCCATCGCGCCGGGCGACACCCTCCAGTACTCGTTCCGCATCCCCCAGAACCAGTCTCCGGGGACGCACTGGTACCACCCGCACAAGCACGGCTCCGTGGCCATCCAGGTGGCCAACGGAATGGCGGGCGCGTTCATCGTCGAGGACACCACCGGGCTGGACTCCATCGTGACGGCGCTGGGAATGCGCGAGCACCTCATCGCCATCCAGCAGGTCGCCGAACGGGTGGGGCTGCTGGGCCACCAGGGAGAGCTGGACAAGTCGCCGATCCTGGCGAACGGCCAGTACCAGCCCACCATCTACATGGCGCCGAACGAGGTGCAGCGCTGGCGGATCGTGAACGAGAACACCACGCGGACCACCAAGACCTTCAGGATCGGCTTTGCCGACAATCCGGGACAGGAGCCGCTGCTGTACGACGTCGCGCGCGACGGCGTGCAGTTCGCCCCGGGGAACTACGATACGAGCGATGCCGACACGGCCCTGTTCATGGCGCCGGGACAGCGGCTGGACGTCTTTGTCCAGGCGCCCTCGAACCCCGGGTTGTTCACCTTCCTGGCCGTCCACACCCCCGGCGCCAGCCTGAACACCAAGGATTCCTCCCTTGTGGCGGGCCAGGACATCGTGCCCGACGTGAACCCGCTGGAC
>DASQBH010000752.1:0-2959 GCA_035635315.1 Longimicrobium sp. | reverse complement strand
GCAACCGCTTCGGCATCCTGAGCGAGGCGTATTCGTACATCACCTTTGCGGAGCGCATCCGCGTCACCAGCGACTTCGTGGACCGCTCGCTGGCGTGGGCGCACGCGCACGCCGGCGCCATCCGCCGCGCGACGGAGGCCGCGGACCGCGAGGACCTGCGCGGCCGCCCGCTGGCCCTGAACGCGCGGCTGCGGCGCGGGGAGCCGGTGACCATCCTGATGGGCGAGGTGCGCGAGGAAGCCAACCCCCTCACCGGCCACATGATGCTGCGCCGCGTGGACACGGTGCGCGAAGAGCGGATGCCGGAGTGGCAGGCGTTCGATGCCGGCGACACGGAGCGGGTGCCGATGATGTACCTGCTGCCGCCCGGGATGGACAGCGTCGCCGAGCGGCTGCGGATGCACGGCATTCGCGTCGACTCCGTCTTCGACGTGCCCGCGCGGGTGGAGGTGTTCCGCATCGATTCCACCGCCGTGGCGGAGCGCGCGTTCCAGGGGCACCGCGAACGCCGCGTCTGGGGCCAGTGGGAGCCGCAGACGCTGCGGATGACCCCGAAGATGCTGGGCGTGCCGATGGACCAGCCCCTGGCTCGCCTGGCGTTCACCCTGCTGGAGCCGCGCTCGGACGACGGCTTTGCTGCCTGGAACCTGCTGGACCGGTGGATCGAGGCAGACCGCGCGTACCCCATCATCCGCGTCCCCGCCGAGCGCTGAGCGGGTGTCGCCTAACCTGAAGCCGAAAACGTGGCTTCCTGAGGGAGCTCCGCACGAAACCTGAACCTCCACAACCGCTTGCGCGCGACCGAAGGATCTCCTCCCGGCGCCCTAGGGGGGTGGATTCACGGCGTCGATCCCGCCCCGCGGTTCTGTCGGCGAGGTCCTTCGGTCGGCGCCAGAGTCCGTCGTACAGGCAGGGTGTGGAGCGGCACCTCCCTCAGGAAGTCAAAGGTGGGCAGGATCAGCGACACCCTCTGACGCAGCCGTGAACGCCGGCCGCCGCTTGCGCGGGGCGGCCCGGCGCACGCAGCTTTCCCACCCTCCCCACCGCAGTCCATCCATTCCCCGCACGGGATCCGGAGCACATGCAGGATCACACCACCGCCGCGCCCGAGGCACGGCTCATCCGCGCGCTCGGCGTGTGGGGGCTGGCGGCCGGCATCATCAACGTCACCATCGGCGGCGGCATCTTTCGCCTTCCCTCCGCCGCGGCCACGCAGCTGGGGACGGCGGCGCCCATGGCGTACATCGTCTGCGCGGTGGCGATGGGGCTGATCGTCCTCTGCTTCGCCGAGGCGGGGAGCCGGGTGGACCTGACCGGCGGACCGTACGCGTACGTGGAGGTGGCGTTCGGCCCCTTCGTGGGATTCCTCGCGGGCGTGATGCTGTGGGTGGTGGGGACGCTGGCGCTCTCCGCGGTGGCAACGCTGTTCGCGGATTCCGTCGGCGCGCTGGTGCCGGCGCTGTCGGGCGGGGCGGCGCGGATGATCCTGCTCCTGGCCGTGCTGGGATTCTACGCCGCCATCAACGTGGCGGGGATCCGGCAGGGGAGCGCGGTGAACACCGTCGCCACGGTGGCCAAGCTGCTGCCGCTGCTGCTGCTGGTGATCGTGGGCGTGTTCGCCGTCCGCGGCGGCAACCTGGAGTGGACCGCCGCCCCCGCCGCCGGTGACGTGGCGCGCGCGTCGGCGGTGCTGATCTTTGCCTTTGCGGGGATCGAGAGCGCGCTGGTGCCCAGCGGCGAGGTGAAGGACGTGGCGCGCACGGTTCCGCGCGCCATCCTGATGGCGATGGTGGGGATCACGCTGCTGTACATCGCCATCCACCTGGTGGCGCAGGGGATCCTGGGCGGCACGCTGGCCGGGCACCCCACGCCGCTGGCCGAGGCGGCCGGGCGGGCGATGGGGCCCACCGGCCGCACGCTGCTGCTGGCGGGCGCCTCCATCTCCATGTTCGGCTACGTGGGCGGAATGACGCTGGCGGTGCCGCGCGCGCTGTTCGCCCTGGGACGCGACGGTTTCCTGCCCCGCGCGCTGGCGTCGGTGCACCCCACGCACCGCACGCCGCACGTGGCCATCTGGACGCAGGCGGCCATCGTCGTCGTCCTGGCGCTGACCAGCGGCTTCGAGCGGCTGGCGATCCTGGCCAACCTGGCGACGCTGCTGCTGTACGCGGCGTGCTGCGTGGCCGCGTGGGAGCTGCGGCGCAAGGGCGTGCAGGCGGGCGGCATCCCCTTCAAGGTGCCGGGTGGCGCCGTGGTGCCGTTCCTGGCGCTGGCCGCCATCGCGTACCTGCTGAGCTCCATCAAGCTGAACGAGTGGCTGGCCGCCGCAACGGCGATCGCGATCTCCGCCGTGCTCTACTTTGCCACGGCGTCGGCCCGCGCGGCGAACCCGACGGTGCGGTAGAGCCGAACGCCTGGATCGCGGAAAGCGAACGCCCCCCGGACGGCTTGCGTCCGGGGGGCGTCTGGCATCCACTCCTTCATACGTAATCCGGAAATAGAAAGCATGACTTCCTGAGGGAGGCGCCGCTCTGAGCTTGCCCTTGCCGGGAATTCGGCGCGCCGACCGAAGGACCTCGCCAGCAGTACGGATTCGGTATCATCATACGGAGCAACGGAGGAACGGAGATCATGCTCCCTCTCCGTTGCTCCGTTGCTCCGTATGCCCATTCTTTTCAGGATTTGGTATCAGACCGGGCAGGCGCCGGTGTTGGTGGTCACGTTGATGTACCGCGACCCCCAAGCCACGTTGCCGTTGGCATCGGTCACCTTTACGTCCAGGTAGAAGCTGCGGGTGGCGTAGGCAAAGAACTCGTAGTCCGTGCGCCACGACGATACGCCGCCGTACCAGTAGTAGGTGTACGGCGCGGTGCCGCCGGAGACGTTCGCCCACCAGTAGCAGGTGCTGTTCGGGCGAATGGTGCCGGGACCGTAGATGGTGACCGTCATCGGCGGCGGC
>DASQBH010000751.1:0-3249 GCA_035635315.1 Longimicrobium sp. | reverse complement strand
GTGGTGTGGCCATGGAACGCGCTGATGGTCGCCACGCTCTGGCTGCTGTTCTGGCCGCGCGACGCGGGTGCGCGCCTGGACGGGTTCATCCGCGCGTGGTGGCTGGGAGTGCGCGGGCGCCGCGGGGCGCCCCCGGTGCCCCGGCCCCTGCGGCTGGTCTGGGTCGTGGTGCTGGTGGGCTTCGGCGTGCTGCCGGCGCTCAGCTTTGCGCAGATGTGGGACGCCTCGCTCTCCTTTCAGCTGTACGCCGGGAACCATCGCCACGTGCGGCTGCACTACCGCGCCGAGCAGCGCGACGCGCTTCCCCCCGCGATGCTCAGGGCGGAGCGCACCCGCGGCCAGGTGGACCTGATCCGGTGGGCGGCGACGGAGATGAACGTGGCGCCGGTGCTGGAAACGCGCATCGTGACGCGCATCGGAAGGGAGGTGGCGCGGCGGGCTCCGGACGCGGACCTGAGCGTGGTGATCGCCGGGCCGTCCCGGCGCCTGACCGGCGAGCGGGACTACCGGAGCTTCGTCTACCGCGGACCCGCGCAGGTCCCCCGCGAAGTCCCCACGGTCTCCCCGATCCCCCGCATCGGACCCATGCGCAAGCGGGAGCCGCTTCCCGCAACGGCCGCCGGTTCGGACTGACGATTTTACGGCCCGCAGGGGCTTTTCGGCGCAGCACCATCATCGGGACTCGGCTCCTGCGGCCTTACGACTCGGATCAGCGGGAATTCAGAAGACGAAAGAAGGCAAGCATGTCCATCTGGACCTACAATGATGCTCTGGCAGACAAGGGAGTGATCGCCACTGCATTGCTCGCAAAGGATTGTGTTTATTGCAAAACTCCCATGGCTGTTGTCGAGGACGACAACCAGAAAGTAGATGAGGGGCCAAGTATTACTACGGGTGTTTTTGAATCCCGCCTGATCCGATGCTGCCCGGTGTGTGGATGGTGGACCAGTTCCCGTGAAAGAGATAAGAATTTCGGGGGTACAACCCGGATAGACCGCTACGGAGCAACGGCATGTCTGCGTGCGTTGAGTCTCACCGACCAGTCTGTTTCGATCGAAGAGATCCGGTCGTACCTGGCTGCGAAATACGATACTCGCTTTCATGTAGATCCCTGGAAATTCGAGGAAACCGTTGCATCGGTGTACCGAGACCTCGGATATCGGACACGGGTTACCGCGCGAAGTGGTGATGATGGCATCGACGTCGTCCTTGACGGGCCTGACGACGCCCCGATTGGCGTTCAGGTCAAGCGCTATCGAAATCGTATTGATGTGGAACAGATCCGCGCCTTTGCTGGTGCTTTATACATCAACGGAATAACCAGGGGTGTATTCGTTACCACCTCGAGCTTTCAGTCAGGGGCCGAAAGAACCGTTGCAATGGCTGGGTTGCGAGGTACTGCAGTCGAGCTCGTAGACGCAGAGCGTTTCTACGACGCCCTCGGAATCGCGCAACGTAACGCGTATCAGAATGCATCGGACCCGTCTGCTCCGTACTATTCGGCAGCGGAGTTTCACCTCGATTCCCACCAGTTCCACCATGGTGTCCCGTAGCGACAGGGTAGGAAGCGTTGCGTTACCGGTCCCGCCTCCGCTGAGCGGGCCGGGCAACCCTGAATGCCAGACACATCTCCTGCAGCAGGCTCGGAGCCGATACGCGGGCCACGCGCTGACGCCGGCGGTGCTGGCGCAGGTGACGCGCGAGCACGGGGTGGATCTCGCGGCGGCGCTGTGGTACGACCGCGTGCGAAGCGCGGAGCCGCACCGGGCGTTCATCCAGGCGGTGGAGGCGATCGACGCGGCCACGGCGCTCCCGCCCACCCCGGCGCGGCTGCTGCTGGCGCCGGCGGCGTTCTGGCGCGAGTACCCGCGGTTCGGTGCGGACGGCGCGGCGGTGCTGGCGGTCGCGCGTGCGCTGGGGATCGACGCCGAGATGATCCGCACGCCGAGCACGGGCAGCGTCAGCCAGAACGCGCGCGTGATCCGCGAGGCGCTGGCGAAGGAGGCGGACGGGTCCGTCATCCTCGCGTCGCTCAGCAAGGGCGGGGCGGACGTGCGGGTGGCGCTTGAGCAGGACCCCGCGCTTACGCGAAAGGTGCGGGCGTGGATCAACGTCTGCGGGCTGGTGCACGGCACGCCGCTGGTGGACGAGATGCTGGACGGCCCCTGGTGGCGGCGGCTGGCCATCCGCGCGTTCCTGGCACGCTGGCGCGCCGATTTCAGGCTGATCCGCGAGCTGCGCCACGGGCCGGGGGCGCCGCTCTCCGCGCGCGCCACGGCGCCCGCCGGGGTGTACGTGGTGAACGTCGTAGCCTGCCCGCTCTCCACCCACACCGCGGGCGCTACCACGAAGCGCCACCGCAAGCTGGGCGCTGTCGGCCCGAACGACGGGAGCACGCTGCTTCACGACGCGGTCGTGGACGGCGGCGTGATCTATCCCGTGTGGGGCGCCGACCACTACTTTCGCACGCCGGACGCACCCGTGCTCATCCGCCGCATCCTCCTGTACCTGGGGGCCACCGGTCACATTCCGGCTCGCTCGAACGTCGAACCATCTCCCTCGACAGGAGAGAGTTCCGGATGACGAGACTGGTTGTGCGCGGCGCCCTTGTGTGCGCGCTGCTCTGGGGCGCGGGGTGCGAACGGGCACCGACGGACCTGGCGGTGGACAGCGGGGCCTGTCCCCAGACCCGCGAGTTCAGCAACTACGGCTGTGCGCGCCTCGTTGTGATCGTCGAGGGGCCGCCGCAGCCGTGGCCGGTGAATCGGCTCTGGGACGTGCGCGCGGTGCCTGCGCGGGAGGGCGCGGGTGGGGGCCTGGTCCTGGCTCCGCGTCCCGATACCGGCGTCGTGCCGCTGGAGCTGATCCGCTGGTATCCGCCTGCTCCCGGCACCGGGGATAGTGCGTCGGTGTGGGTGTCCGCGGCCATGTTCGAGGATCCTCACCCGCCCGGTCCGACTCTGCAGGTGTTCGCTGCCGACAGCGTGCTGCACGTCGCGCGCTTTGCGGCCGTCGGCGCGCGCCCGCCGACGGACACCGTGCGGCTCACGCTCCGGCGCCCCTGACGCGGGCTGGCCTCAATCCGCGCGGCTGCGGTGCACCGGAGAGGGTGTTGCGAAGACTTCTCAGGCGTGGAAAACGAGCGATGTCATCCTGAGTCTGTTTAAGAAATCAGCCTGACCGATTGATTTCCTGAGGGAGGCGCCGCTCCCAACTCTCTGCTGCGCAAGCAATCTGGCGCCGACCGAA
>DASQBH010000750.1:0-2543 GCA_035635315.1 Longimicrobium sp. | reverse complement strand
GGCCGTAGCGCACGTACCGGTACTCGATCCGTTCGCCCTCGCCGCACACGATGGGCGCCGTCAGGTGCACGGCCGGCGCGATGAGCAGGGTTCCCGGCCCCGCGGCCATGATGGCCACCATTGCCGCCGCGAACGCGGCACCGCCTATCCGGGAACGAATTGATGAGGGGTTCGGCACGTTGGCAGCCTTGCTCAGGAGTGGGGTTGAGCTTGTCGCAGGCGAACGGCGAGGGCAGACGGAGCGTGACGTCAGGTGAAAGGTATGGCGGAGCAGTTTTTGGTCAAAGGGTTTTTCTCGCGGCCTGCTGGCGTTCGGCACGCTGTACACCGAGGCGCAGCGGCGCTACCTGGAGCCGGTGGCGCCGTACGCGCGGCGGCTATTCCACCAGATGGGCATCCCCGACGTCGACGAGATCGACGGCATTCCGCCCGCCGTGGCCCTGCAGCAGCAGCGGGCACGCCCACCACCCGCTCGTCCGTCGGCAGCGTCACTACGCTCAGCAACCTGCTGCGGATGCTGTACTCGCGCGCCGGCGACGATCCGCCGAGCCAGTCCATCATCTACGCCGAGGCGTTCTCCCCCAACACCCCCGAGGGCGCCTGCCCCCGAGTGCCAGGGGCATGGCCGCATCTACAGGGTCACGGAGTAGTCCAGGAGGGCGGGCCAGGCGACCGTGCGTTGACAATCAGACACTTTTTATATTAGTGTGTCGACAGGCGTTCTACCGCCCTGATTGGGCACTCCCGGCTTGAACGTCACGATAAGAACTCGCGACTTCTCTCTGACAAAGGGCATCCATGCGAACGGGCTTTATTGGACTCGTACTCGCCGCGCAGTTGCTTGCCGCCTGTGGGGACCAGCACGCAACGACCGCCGCGCCCCATGATGAGGCCCCTCTGCTCGCGGCGGCCGGTGCCGTGGAGCACCAGTACATCGTCGTGCTGCAGGAGGGCGCCAACCCGCGCGCTGTGGCAGCGGTGGCCGGCGTCTCGCCACGCTTTGTCTATACCTCCGCGCTCACTGGCTTTGCGGCCACGCTCAACCAGGGGCAGCTCACCGCGCTCCGGCACCACCCGGCGGTACGGTACGTGGAGCAGGACCAGCGCGGGAGCGTCATCGCGCGCATAACCGGATACGCCTACTCGTGGGGTCTGGACCGGATCGACCAGCGCGCGCTGCCTCTGTCAGGCACCTACACCTACCAGACCAGCGGCGTGACGGTTTACGCATACGTAATCGACACCGGGCTGCAATCCGACCACAACGGCTTCGGCGGGCGAGCCCAGAACGTATGGGACTACAGCGGCGGCGACGGTGAGGACTGCTACGGTCACGGTACCCGCGTGGCCGGGATCATCGGCGGAGACAAGGTGGGGGTGATGCGGAGCGTGCAGCTTCGGGGGGTGCGCATCGCTGATTGCAATGGCGAGACGATGGCGTCGTGGGCCATCGCCGGCGTGGAGTGGGTGCTGCAGAACCACGTGAAGCCCGCCGTGGCCAACATCTCGATGATCTACCGGCACTCCGACGCGCTTAACGAGGCCGTGACGGCCATGCACAACGCCCGCGTGTTCACGGTCGTTGGGGCCGGCAACTCGAACGGGGACGCCTGCACCCGCTCGCCACAGGGCGCCTCGGGCGTCATGGTCGTGGCCGCCTCCGACAGCACCGACACCCGGCCCTGGTGGTCGAACCACGGCCCGTGCGTGGACATCTACGCTCCGGGCGTCGACATCCGTTCGCTCAAGCTCAACGGCTCTACGATCCTCGACTCAGGCACGTCGATGGCCGCGCCGCACGTGGCGGGCGTCGCGGCCGCGCTGAAGCGCTGGGGCGACATCTCCAACAGCACCCTGACCAGCCAGATCCTGACCAGCGCCACGCCGGACGTCATCCAGCTGAACGTGGCGGGCACACCCAACCGGCTGGTGTACATCAGCCAGTAACGCCCGCAACGACGCGTTTCGCCCGCGGGTGACCTGCGGGGCGGCGGACTGGCCATCAGTTCGCCGCCCCGCATGCTTGCGGCCTCTGTACGTCCCGAGCTTCCGTGTGAAGGGTACACACCTGTTCAGCGCACCACGTCCGTCATCCTGGTATTTGGCCGCCGCGCCGTCCGCGTCCGTGCGGCATTCCTCCCCATCACCGCCCCCGGCACGACTCTGGCGCCGCGCGACGCATCGCGGGGCGGAGAGCGACGTGCGGATGCATCGCCATCTTCCGGTTCCTGCCATCTCCATCACCAGAAAACCTCGGGCGGGCGGCGCGGATGAAGGCAAGGAAGAGCGGCGGGGCGGCGGACGCGGCGGATCATCCGCGGCAGCATGAGTTCGTGCGGGTGCGGGGGGCGCGCGAGCACAACCTGAAGAACGTGGACGTCGACATCCCTCGCGACGCGCTGGTGGTGTTCACCGGCGTGTCGGGGTCGGGCAAGTCGTCGCTCGCGTTCGGCACGCTGTACGCCGAGGCGCAGCGGCGCTACCTGGAGTCGGTGGCGCCGTACGCGCGGCGGCTGTTTCACCAGATGGGCATCCCCGACGTC
>DASQBH010000749.1:0-2844 GCA_035635315.1 Longimicrobium sp. | reverse complement strand
GAGATTCACCACGATTGTTTCTAGGAGTGGAATGTCCGGATTGCTTTCGATTTGAAATGCCGCAAGCCCGGAGTGCATTCCCACAAACGCGTGATAAAGGCCTGATACAACCTTTGCTGGATTGGGACAGTAGGTCGAACGCCGGAGTTGCAAACAACCCGACGTACTCCAGTTGATCCTGATAGACTTGGATCGAGAGCATCGGCGATCCGTTTCCAAGTTTCATGATGGACGCACGATCTGCGACAGACCTGATCAGGAAAGGTAGATTCGGTTTCCTGCAGTGACAAGCACTGCCGGACATGCTCGCTATTCGCGAGTAGCTCGTAAACATGCCCGAGGCGCGCCTGATCCCCTTTGACCAACGAAGCGCCGGCCCGCGTCAAGCAGATGCTCGAACGGCAGGCCGGCGCTCCGGAGGAGTGACGGCGGAAATCTACCGGCGGCAGTTCACGCTGAGGAACTGGATGGCCATCCCGGCCAGGGGTCCTTCGCCCGTCCTTCCCCCCTCCACCGGCTCCAGCAGCACCGCGTTCGCGCGCATGGCGAACGCCGCCGACCTGATGTCGTCTGCCCTGCGGCCCGATACGTATCCAAGCTCACGAAACGGGCAGCGGGGCTCGCCGTTGGCGTATAGCCGGACGGAGCCGGCGGTCTGGGGTTCCACGGAGAGGGGGCGCGGCTGGCGGGCACCACACGCCGCAAGCGTCAGGGCGGCGGCAAGAAAGACGATGGGGATTCGCATGGGCGTCCAGTCGCGTTGAATGAAATGATGAAGGAGTGCACTCGCTGATGTGCATACCGGCAGCCAGCCGGCAGGCTCTCCATCAACCGCATTCACCACACGCAGTTCGGCAGCCGCCCCGCCTGCCGCCGCCAGACCCCGCAATCCCCAGAATGCCCACAACCGGGGACGCTGCCGTCCGCTCGGTACGGAGAAGCGCGCCGGCCCGTCAGGACCGGCGCGCTTTCTCTATCTCCTGCTTTGCACTTCCGCATCGAACGGCAGGTCGGCACTCAGAGGACTGGCCGCGGAGATCTACTGGCGGCAGTTCGCGCTGAGGAACTGGATGGCGGTCCCTTCGAGCGGCTGGCCTCCGCGGGAGACTCCCGGGCTGGGCTCCAGCAGCACGGCGTTGGCGCGCATGGCGAACGCCGCCGACTTGATGTCCCTCACCGAGCGGCCGCTTACCGTGCCGGCCTCGCGATACGGGCATTCGGGGACTTCGTTGTCGAACAGCAGCACGGAGCTCGCACTGCCCGGCTCCGGTCCGCGGGTAAGCGGCCGCTGGCTGCAGGCCGCCAGCGGGAGCACGGCGGCAAGAATGGCGATGGAGATTCGCATGGCGTCCTGAAAGGCTGAAGGCAAATTCGAGGAACGGTTGTCTCCTCCTGCATATGGACGGCCAGTCCGCCCGATCTCCGCAACTGATTTTTCCGCAACGGGTTCTGCGCATCGCACCCTTCCGCCGCAGCGCCCATGCCGCCCGCATTGCCCACAATTGCGGACACCCCTCGTCCGCTCCCGCACGCCGAAGCGCGCCGACCCGCGGGCCGGCGCGCTTCGAATCCATCCAGCGTACTCGCCTCTTCGTTGGATCCATCGGTAAAAACCGCTGATTTCCTGAGGGAGCGCCGCGCAGCACCTTTCGCTGGCACATCAGTTGGCGCGCGACCGAAGGATCTCCTCCCGGCAGCCTCGGGGCTGGATCCACGGCGTAAATCCAGCCCCGCGGTTCTGCCGGCGAGATCCTTCGGTCGGCGCCCATTCTCCGTCATCAGGCCAGGTCCAGCGCGGCGCCTCCCTCAGGAAATCACGAGGGTATTTGCGGATTCGGTATTACGGCTTCTCGATCGGCAGGCGCACCGAGTTGCCCCACTCCGTCCACGAGCCGTCGTAGTTGCGCACGTCGGGGTAGCCCAGCAGGTACGAGAGCGCGAACCAGGTGTGAGACGAGCGCTCGCCGATGCGGCAGTACGCCACCGTCGGGTGCCTGGCATCCAGCCCGGCGCCCTGCTCGTACAGCTCCCGCAGCTCGTCGGCGCTCTTGAACTCGCCGGTGTCGGGGTTCACCGCGCGGGCCCAGGGCACGTTGGCCGCGCCGGGGATGTGCCCGCCGCGCATGGCGCCCTCCTGCGGGTAGTCGGGCATGTGCAGCTTTTCACCGCGATACTCCTCGGGCGAGCGCACGTCGATCAGCTTGCCGTTCTTCTTTACGTGCTCCAGCACGTCGTCGCGGAACGCGCGGATCTTCTCGTCGTCGCGCTTCGGCGTGGGATACTCGGTGGCGGGATACGACGGAAGGTCGGTGCTCATGGGACGGCCTTCGTCATCCCACTTCTTGCGGCCGCCGTCCATCACCCGCACGCGGTCGTGGCCAAACAGGCGGAACACCCACAGCGCGTACGTGGCCCACCAGTTGTTCTTGTCGCCGTAAAAGACGACGGTGGTCTCCGGCGAGATCCCCTTCTCCGACATCAGCCGCGCGAACGCCTCGGCGTCCAGGTAGTCGCGCATCATGGGGTCCTGCAGGTCCGTGTGCCAGTCGATCTTAACGGCGCCGGGAACGTGCCCCACGTCGTACAGCAGCACGTCCTCGTCGCTCTCCACGATGCGCACGGCGGGATCGTCCAGGTGGTCCGCCACCCACTGCGTGCTCACCAGCGCCTCGGGGTGCGCATATCCGCGCTGCTCGATCGGCAGGCTCTCAGTCGACATCCTGGAATCTCCCTCTTCTATGATGAGGACGGCGGGCGGTGCCGCAGTACCGCCTGCCGTGGAAACACGACGCCCGGAACGCTGAGCCAGCGGACCGGGCGATGATCGTGGGGCCGGGCGCGCCC
>DASQBH010000748.1:0-2001 GCA_035635315.1 Longimicrobium sp. | reverse complement strand
ACCGGAACCGCGGCCGTCCGGTTCCACTCCTCCAGCAGGCGGGCGCGCTCCGCCTCCCCCAGCAGATCCAGCCGCGAGAGCCGCACGTTCGCATCCGCGGCGACCTGCTCCAGGACCCGTTCCAGGTACCGCACCATGTGTTCGATGGTGCCCGGCTCGAACAGGTCCGTGCGGTAGATCAATCCTCCCCGCAGCCCGCGCGAAGTCACCGTGAGCGCCAGGGAAAGGTCGAACTTGGCGCTCACGGGCTCCCCTCCGACTCCGCTCACCGTCAGCCCCGGAAGAGCGCCTCCCCCGCCCTCGGCGTCCTGCAGCGCGAGCATCGCCTGGAAGAGCGGCGAGTGGCTCATGCTGCGCTCCGGCTGCAGCTCGGTTACCAGCTTCTCGAACGGCACCTCCTGGTGCTCGTACGCGCCGAGCGTCGCCTCCCGCACCCGCCGCAGGACCTCGCGGAACGGAGGATCTCCCGAAAGATCGGTCCGCAGCACCAGGGTGTTGACGAAGAAGCCGATCAGCTCCTCCACCTCCTTCCTCGTCCGCCCCGCGATCGGGCTCCCCACGACGACGTCCTCGCTCCCGGCGTACTTGCCCAGCAGCACCTGGAAGGCACCCAGCAGCACCATGTACAGCGTGGCCCCCTCGCTCCGCCCCAGCCGCTGCAGCCCCTCCAGCAGCTCGATGGAGAGCTCCACCGGAACCGTCGCGCCCTGGTACGTCTGCACCGGCGGGCGGGGATGGTCGGTGGGGAGCTCCAGCAGCTCCGGCGCGCCCGCCAGGCGCTCCCTCCAGTACGCCAGCTGCCGATCCAGCACCTCGCCTTCCAGCTGCTCGCGCTGCCACACGGCGTAGTCGGCGTACTGCACCGCCAGCTCCGGCAGCGGCGACTCCCCTCCCTCGCGATACGCCGTGTACAGCGCCGATAGCTCGCGGAACAGCACCCCCATGCTCCACCCGTCGCTGACGACGTGGTGCATCGAGAGGAGCAGCACGTGGTCTTCCTCGCCCAGCCGCAGCAGCGCCGCACGGAAGAGCGGTCCCGCGGCGAGGTCGAACGCCCGCCGCGCCTCTTCGCCGGCGCGCCGCCTGACCGCCGCCTCGCGATCCGCATCGCCCAACCCCGACAGGTCCTCCACCGGCAGGGCGAACCCGCCGAAGGGCGCGATCACCTGTACGGGCGAGCCGTCGGTCTCGGCGAAGACGGTGCGCAGCGCCTCGTGACGCCGGACGATCTCGCCCAGGCTCCGCTCCAGCGCCGCCTCGTCCAGCGCACCCCCCAGGCGCCATGCCACGGGGACGTTGTAGACGGTGCTTTCCGGCTCCAGCCGGTCGATGAACCAGAGCCGCTCCTGCGCGAAGGAGAGCGGCAGCGGCCCCGTGCGCCCGGCCGGCACCACCGGCGGCAGCACCGGCAGTTCCCTGCGCCGCTCGTCCTCCACCGCCTTTGCCAGCTCCGCCACCGTGGGTCCCTCAAAGAGCGCCCGCAGCGGCAGCTCCACGCCGAACACCTCGCGGATCCGCGACACCACCCGCGTGGCCAGGAGCGAGTGCCCGCCCAGGTCGAAGAAGCTTTCCGCCACGCCCACGCGCTGCAGGCGCAGCATCTCCGCCCAGATCCCCGCCAGCACCTCCTCCACGGGGGTGCGCGGCGCGACGTATCCTTCCTCCGCCGACCCGAGCTCCGGCGCCGGCAGCGCCTTGCGGTCCAGCTTGCCGTTGGCGGTCAGCGGGAGCGCGTCCAGGCGGACGATCGCGCCGGGGAGCATGTGCTCCGGGAGCCGCCCCCGCAGGTGCTCGCGCACCTCGTCCGCCGCCACCTCGCCGGCCACGTACGCCACCAGCCGCCGGTCCCCCGCCGTGTCCCCGTGGACCACGACGGCGGCCTCGCGCACGCCGGGCCAGGCGCGCAGCACGGCCTCGATCTCCCCCGGCTCCACGCGGAAGCCGCGGATCTTGACCTGCGTGTCCACGCGGCCCAGGAACTCGAGTGCGAAAGTGCGAGAG
>DASQBH010000747.1:0-6653 GCA_035635315.1 Longimicrobium sp. | reverse complement strand
CAGGATGTCGTCCAGGGCACCGGCCGCGTCGCGCGCCATCGCCGAGCCGGCCTCGGCGCTTGCCGTTCCCGCCACCATGGCCGCCGTCACCCCCGCCGTCCCCGCGCGGATGCGCTCCACGAGGGCCGCGATCTCGCCCGTGGAGCGCGAGGACAGGTCCGCCAGCTTGCGCACCTCCTCCGCCACCACGGCGAAGCCGCGGCCGTGGTCGCCGGCGCGGGCGGCCTCGATGGCGGCGTTGAGCGCCAGCAGGTTGGTCTGCGCCGCCATGTCGTCGATCACCCGGGTGATGTGCTGCACCCGGTCGCTGTACGCCCCCAGCTCGCCGATCTGCGCGGCGGCGTCCAGCACCGTCTGCCGGATGGCCTGCAGCCGCCCCACGGCGTCCTCGATCACCCGCGAGCCGTCGCGCGCCACGCCCACGGCCCGCTGCGACGCCTGCGCCGCGCCCTGCGAGCGGCTGGCCACGCTGCCGATGGAGCGCGCCATCTCGCCCAGCGTCGCCGCCATTTGCTGCGTGTTGGCCGCCTGCTCCTGCGACCCCGCGCTCACCTCGCCCAGCGCCCGCGCCACCTCCTCCGCCGCGCCGGTCACGTGGTCGGCGGCGGCGGTAAAGGTCTGCGCCACGTCCGCCACGTCCGTCGCCCGGTTGCGGACGCCGCGCACGGCCTCCGCCAGCCGCTCCGTCCCCTGGTTCACCGCCTGCACCGCGTCGCCCACGGCGCCGGCGCCGCTCTCCGCGCGGGCAGTCAGGTCGCCGTCGCCCATGCGCGTGGCCAGCCGCACCAGCCCCTCGGCGCCGCGGGTCTCCGCCGCCAGCAGCCGCGCCATGTAGACCAGGATGGCGACCTCGAACACCACCCAGCCGGCGTGCACGGCCACGATTCCCCAGCCGGTACCGTGGTTGAAGATCATCGCCCCGTCCCCGTGCGACTGCAGCAGGTTGAAGAGGACGTGGTGCCCGGCCACCACCACCGCACCCATCACGGGGACGCGCCAGTCGCGGTAGAGGAGGAGGAACGCGAGGATGGCGAAGATGTGGAAGTGCATCTCGATCATCCCCCCGCTCTGGTGGATGATGAGCGCCGACATGCTCAGCAGCGCCGTGGCGATCCCCATCCGCGCCGCCAGCCGCCCCTCCCACCGCCACGCCACCAGCCATCCCAGCCCGATGATCGGCAGCCCGAAGACCAGCGCCTCGCGCCAGGTTCCGTTCAGCGGCGCCAGGGCGAGCACCAGGACCAGATGCGCGACCAGCAGCCGGCGCAGCAGCCGGTCCGCGGTGCGGTAGCCGGCGGCCAGCAGCCCCTCGCCCCGCGCTTCGGGCGTGGTGACGACGGAAAGCCCGGACAGCGAGAGAGTCTGGGAGGTATTGTTGGACGGGTAGATCATCGGATCAGCAAGGGATGGGCGTGGATGCGCGGAACCGTTCCCCCCGCGCCGGGTGCTTTACCTTAGACAAACCTGATACAAATAAAGTACCACGGTTCGCGGCAGGGCGAAAGCCGCGTGGCGTGTGCCGCTCCCCGCAGGGCCTGGCTGCAAGAAAAAACCACGGATTCCGCGGTTGGCGGAATCCGTGATGATCCCTGCGCCTGCTTCTTTCGACCTGTCTGAGACGCGCTGATACCGCACACCCGCCGATCCGGTCCCCTCCGCACGCATTTCGCCATCCGGTGGGCAGCCCCGGTTCCGGATGCGACGGATTCGGGAGCTGACCCCGCCCCGCGCCTGCGTCGAAAGGGTCAGGATCCCGGCGCGCGCGGCGGCTGCACGGCTTCCCACAGCTCGGCGCGGGCGCGCCACAGGAAGGGGAAGAACGAGGCGCGGTGCGTGGCCATCCGCTCCAGGTACCGCACGCCCGAGGACGCGGCCGTCCCCTCCACCTCCGGCCCGATGGTGCGCTCCGCCGTGCGCGCGTGCACGAAGCGCCAGCAGCGCACCTCCTCGTCGTAGTCCAGCAGCGCCTCGGCCAGGTGCACCAGGTCCCACTGCTCCCCCCGCCTGTGGGACGCCTCGTACGCCTCCGCCGGCGTCAGGCCGCGCCGCCGGAACGCCGCCTCCGCCGCGGTCGACAGCGAGGGCGCGTTCCACAGCGCCTCCAGCGCGTCGGTCCACAGGAGCGAGTGGGGGCTGCTGGAGGGATCGGGGTGGATCTCCGATTCCAGGTAGCGGCGGAACTCCGGCTCACGCGCGCCGGACAGGATCTCGATCTCGTGCCACTGCCCGCTCTCGCCGCCGCTGGCCGGGACCAGGTGGTGGCGAAAGGCGTAGAAGCCGCCCAGCGTCATGGTCTCCAGCACGCGCATCATCGGCGAGAACATCCGCACGATGGTGGTAAAGCGCTGTACCAGCCACGTCGCCAGCCCCAGGTCGTCCCGGTCAAGCGCCTCGATCGCCCGCGGCAGGTCCACCCGCAGCTGGCTGAACCACACCTCGAACGACTGGTGCGTCACCACGAACAGGTGCTCGTCGGGATGCCGCGTGGCCTCCGGCGACGGCTGCAGCGCCAGCAGCTCCGGCAGCCGCAGGTAGGTGCAGTAGTGCGTCTGCGCCGGGTCGCGGACGCTGTGCCCGCAGGGGAGAGTGTGCGAAGTGGCGGTCATCGATTGGCCATGGGACGGTACGGCTGCGCTACGTCGGCGCGATGCGACAATCTGCGCCCCCGCCGCCGCCAGGGAAAGCCGCCTGCCGATATTGCGGGGAAAGCCTGACGAGCGGAGCCGTTCGTCAGGAGAAGAGCCGTACCACAGATCGGCCGAGGGATGCGAGGAAACGCCGCGCCCTTCGTGCCGGTCGCCGGCGTTCGCGGCAGATCTCCTCGACGGAGCGATCGCCCCATAATTCCTGGGCCAGATCGGGACTGACGCGCTTGACGTTGGCGATGAACTCCTCGTCCGTAACCGTGGCAAAATGGTGGCGAATCAGGGCGCCAGCCTTCTCGGGATCCAGCATGCTACTCTTCCTCTCTCAACCAG
Source organism: Longimicrobium sp. (assembly GCA_035635315.1). Lineage (GTDB taxonomy): Bacteria > Gemmatimonadota > Gemmatimonadetes > Longimicrobiales > Longimicrobiaceae > Longimicrobium. The sequence goes on along the minus strand of DASQBH010000747.1, from coordinate 3,675 downwards.
ACGCGGGTGATCGCTTCGAGGTTGCGTACCGCAATCTGTACGTGTGCGCGGTTATATAGCGCAGAGCCGGGGAATAGAGGCCTGCCTTCCACGAATGCCGCCCGCAGCGATCGCGCCGCGAGCCCATCAGCCGTCACCCGGTCCACGAAATAATTCAAGACGTGTCGGTCCAGCCGGTGAGCACCCGGTGTTTGTACAGGAAGCGGGCGGCCCGCCTCCACGAACCGCGCCACATATAGCTGATGCGTCTCTTTGACCAGGCGTTCCCATGGAATGTCCAGCAGGTCAATGCAATCCGCGAGGTCAATCTCGGCCCCGACTACCGCCGCGTCCCTGCCGAAGCGGTGGCGAGCCCACTCCATCGCACGCACCGGCGCATCCTGGAAGAAGTACGCCCCGTCGCCCAGCCAGTCGTACTCGTTGCGGCTGATCTCGAATCCGGAGGCAAGGATGCGCTGCGCCGCTTCTGCGCTTGTGCCGTGAAAGCCGATCGCCCGCATCCCCCGTACCCCGCGTTTTCAAATTCGTCTCCACAGCGCGCGGGATCAAGCACCCGATGAATGGCTCGGCTGTCCTGAGGCTCGTCCCCGCGCACTGTGTTCATTTGATGGATGAAGATGTACAGAGTGAGCATGGGGGGCAAGGGGCCGGCGGCGGCTCTACGACGCTGGCGCGCACAGCAAAAGGGCGGCCCCAAACAGGGCCGCCCTTTCCGTCGCAAGGGACCTGATGAGTGCGTCAGCCCCCGCCGCCGCCCACCACGCCGCCGCCGGGGATGCCGGGCTCCGTCATCTCCCGCACGTTCAGCACGGTGTCCAGCTGCTCGTCGCTCAGCAGGCCGCGGCGCTTGACCACCGTGCGCACCGACTCGTAGTTCTTGGCCGACTCCTTGGCCACGGCGGCCGCCTCGTCGTAGCCGATGTAGGCGTTGAGCGCGGTGGCGATGGACGGATTCTTTTCCAGCAGCTCGCGGCAGCGCTCGCGGTTGGCGCCGATCCCCTCCACCGCGTTGGCGCGAAAGGCGTCGCAGCCGTTGGAGAGGATGCTGACGGACTGCAGAAAGTTGTGCGCCATCACCGGCATCATCACGTTCAGCTCGAAGTTGCCGTGCTGCCCGCCCACGGTGACGGCCACGTGGTTCCCCATCACCTGCGCGCACAGCATCATCATCGCCTCGCTCATCACCGGGTTCACCTTGCCCGGCATGATGGACGAGCCCGGCTGGATGGCCGGCAGCGTAATCTCGGCCAGGCCGGAGGTGGGCCCGCTCGCCAGCCAGCGGATGTCGTTGGCGATCTTGAGCAGCGACACCGCCAGCGTGTTGAGCGCGCCCGACGCGGAGACGTACGCGTCCTTGGCGCCCTGCGCCTCGAAGTGGTTCTCCGCCTCCACGAACTCCATCCCCGTCGATTCGCTGATCTTGCGGATGGCGAGGGCGGGAAAGCCCGGCACCGCGTTGGTTCCCGTACCGACCGCGGTGCCGCCCAGCGCCAGCTCCGCCAGCTCCTCCGACGCGTTGCGCAGGCGGCGCACGCCGTGCTCCAGCTGCGAGGCGTACCCGGCGAACTCCTGCCCCAGGCGCACGGGCGTGGCGTCCATCAGGTGCGTGCGGCCGCTCTTGACCACGTCGTCGAACTCGACGGCCTTGGCCTGCAGCGCGTCGCGCAGCCGCTCCAGCGCGGGGATCAGGTCCTGGTGGATGGCGACGCGCGCGGAGACGTGCATGGCGGTGGGGATCACGTCGTTGGAGCTCTGCCCCATGTTGACGTGGTCGTTGGGGTGCACCTTGCTGCCGCCGCCCAGCAGCTGCGTGGCGCGCGTGGCGATCACCTCGTTGGCGTTCATGTTGCTCGAGGTGCCGCTTCCCGTCTGAAAGATGTCGAGCACGAACTCGCCGTCCAGCCGCCCCTCGATCACCTCGTCCGCCGCGCGGGCGATGGCGTCGGCGATCTCCGCGTCCAGCAGCTCCATCTCGGCGTTGGCCTGCGCGGCGGCCTTCTTGATGGTGCCCAGCGCGTGGATGAAGCGGCGCGGAAAGCGGATGCCGCTGATGGGAAAGTTCTCCACGGCGCGCTGCGTCTGCGGGCCGTACAGCGCGGCGGCGGGAACCTGCATCTCGCCCAGCGAGTCGCGCTCGGTGCGAAAGCCGGAGGTGCTCGTATCCGTCATGGGTTTCGATCCAGCGGTCGTACGTGTCGGAAGATCAGGGTTTCGGACGCGGCAAAATGCACCCGCCGCGCCCCGCGCGCAAACCACTCGACCCGCGCGAAGCTGTTGAATGCAGAAAGGCCCCGCCATCACTGGCAGGGCCTTGTCGCGTGCGTCGGCTCGCACGGCCTCAGAACTCGCGCTTGGGTCCGTTGGGGTTGCCCAGCACCTCGGGGCCGTCGTACGCGTACATGGCCGCGCGCTGTTCGGGCGTCAGGCGGGCGAAGAAACCGCGGTAGTTCCGCAGCCGTTCCTCGACTTCCTCGTCGGTCGGCAGAGGCCACCAGTCGGGCTGGATGCGACGCAGCCCCCATCCAGGGTGAGAAAAGGATAAACGGCGCGCACGCTGCATGCGGGCAGGTCGCGAGAGCAGGGCGGCTGAAGCGCTTCGATTACTCATGGCTCTATCCTCCGCTCGCAATATAACACTCTGTTTCATCTCGGAGACAACGCCGAACCCAGGCGCGTGTAGAGATGCAGGATGTGAGGCAAGGGCTGCATCAATCGAAGTGACCGGGCGCCCAGGGCACGCCCATACCACTCCCCGGCACTGATTGCCAGCCGAAGGATCTTTCCGCGGAGCGGATGATGTGGATCATGAGCCCCTTCGATGTAATCGACGGCCAGTGCGGCTCGTCCACCATCTTTATCGCGATCCGAAACGCGTCTACTGCAAGTCCGCACAGGAGCTCGTCGCTCCAGATCGCAAGGTGGAAGGCAGTGGGATTTCTCCACGCGCGCCTCAGCAACGGCTCCCAGTCCCACCCGCCCCAGCCCGAGGGTGCGGCTCCGTCCATGACGCCTTCCACACCGATAGTGTGTGCGGGTCGCTGTCCGCGAGTCGAACCGGCGCGTCCAGACGTCCCGCGGCGAGTGCATGGTCGCGCGCGGCTGAACAGGCGGTTCTCCGGATGCGGGCGTATCGCTCCTGAGCTCGTCGAAAAGAAGAGTCGGACATAAGCGGCGGTTACGCGTCAGGTGGTGGATAAACGCGCAATGTCTGCTGCTGTCCGTCCGAACGCAAGCTGTTTTACGTGGCCGCTTTGCACCGCTCCGAAGCACCCAGCGGCGGGCACGCGGAATCCGAGTATCTACCGCAATAGAGGGAGCGAAACCGCTCCGAATGTGACTCGTAGGTGCACCGGCTATTGCGGCTGATCTTCGCCGCTGGTGCGCTGGCGCTTGCCGGCGAGGGGGTCGGCGCCGGAGACCAGGTCGTCCTGGCGCACGTCGAGCACCTCCAGCGCCTCGGCGGCGGCCTCGGCGCCGGCGCCGTAGAGAAAGACGGGAACGCCGGCCCGTCGCAGCATTTCGGCGACGTCGATGCGGTCTTCGAAGGCGCACACCAGCTCGTAGTCGCGCCGCAGCCGGTCCAACACGTCGGCCTTGAAGAGGCCGGAGGGGCGGCGCTCGTCCTCGGGGCGCATCAGGAGGGCGTCGTACTCCGTGAGCCCGTTGGCTTCCAGC
>DASQBH010000746.1:0-3571 GCA_035635315.1 Longimicrobium sp. | reverse complement strand
GCCCACCCTCCCCCAAAACTGCTGGGGGAGGGTTGTTGGGCCGGGTGCCGTGCATTGGCTCCGCGAATGGATGTCTTCTGTAGCGACATATTCGGCACCGCGCGCCGACGTTGCCACGGGAGCAGTTGAAGCCCCGTTCGGCGAGCGTGAGCGAGCCGAGACGGGGCTTATGGCCGTTTTAGCCGCGGGCTTCAGCCCGTGGCGTGGCGGCATCCGCGATCCATCACCGTTTGAGCCGATACCCCTTCTTCCACACCGTGAGGATGTGGCGCGGCTCGGCGGGGTCGTCCTCCAGCTTGCGGCGCAGTTCGGCGACGTGGATGTCGACGGTGCGGGTGAGGACGGCGCCGCGGTGGCCCCACACCTCGCGCAGCAGGTCCTGCCGCGAGATCACGCCGCCGTTGCGGTCGTACAGCGCCAGCAGCAGGTCGAACTCCCGCGGCGCCAGCGACACGGCCTCGCCGCGGCGGGTGACGGTGCGCGCGGCGCGGTCCATCTCCACCTCGCCAAAGTGGTCGACCGGCGGTGCCTCGGCCACCCCGCCGCCCGCGCGGCGAAGCAGGGCCTCCACCCGCGCCAGCAGCTCCAGCAGGCCGAACGGCTTGGTGACGTAGTCGTCGGCGCCGCTGCGAAAGCCGAGCACCTTGTCGGCCTCTTCGCCGCGCGCGGTAAGGATGAGCACGGGGACGCGGTTGCCCTCGGCGCGCAGCGTCCGCAGCACGCGGTAGCCGTCCATCCCCGGCAGCATCAGGTCCAGGATGACGAGGTCGGGCCGATCCTCCCGCGCCCGCTGCAGCCCCTGCAGGCCGTCCGCCGCCACGTCGGCCGTGTATCCCTCGATCTCCAGCGTGGTCCGCAGGCCGAACGCCAGGTCCGGATCGTCCTCCACCACCAGCACGCGCGTCATCCGGCCGCCTCCGCCATCTCTGCCGCCCGCATCGGCTGCGCGTCCGCCGGCAGGTGCGCCGCGGGGAACTCCGCGACAAAGCGGGCGCCGCCGCCGGGCGCATCGTCCACCCACGTGCGGCCGCCGTGGCGCGCCACCAGCCCGCGCACCACGCTCAGCCCGATGCCGCTGCCGCCCACCACCCGGTCCACCTCGCGGTTCAGCCGGTAGTACGGCTCCCAGATGCGCTCGCGCTCCGCGGCGGGAATGCCGGGCCCCTCATCCATCACCCACAGCTGCACCGCGTCTCCGCTCCGCGCCGCGACGGCGACGACGGTCTGGCCGGCGGGGCCGTACTTGACGGCGTTCTCCAGGAAGTTGAGCAGCACCTGGCGAAATCCGCCGCGGTCCAGCAGCGCCACGGCATCCTCCTCCACCTCCGTGCGGATCTGCATCCCCCGCGCGCTCGCCACGGGGCGGAATCCCTCCACGATCTCCTCTACGGCCAGCCCCACGCGCACGGGCTCCGGCGAGACGTCCAGTGTCCCACGCTCGGCGCGGCTGAAGTCGAGCACGTTCTCCACCAGGAACGCCAGCCGCCGCGCCTCGCGGTCGATCAGGCGCAGCGAGCGGTCGCGCTCGGCGTCCGTGCGCAGGCGGCCGCCCAGCAGCAGCTCGCTGAACATGCGGATCTGCGTGAGCGGCGTGCGCAGCTCGTGCGATACGCCGCTGACGAAGTCCGCCCGCAGCCGCGCCAGCTCGTGCTGCCGCCGCAGCTGCAGGAACGCGACGGTGACGACGGCCGCGGTGACGGCGAGCAGGCCCACCAGGAGGGGGAGGGGAGACGCAGGGACGCCGCCCTCCACCAGCCGCGCCGCCGCCTCCGGCCGCAGCTCCACCCGCGCCGACATCCAGCTGAACGCGCCGGGGAGCGGCTCGCTGGCCCGCGCGGCGGCGGACGAGCCGGCGGCGGAGCGGTAGATCTCGGCATCCCCCGGCCCCGTGACGGCCACGCGCAGCAGCGAGTCGTTGGGCGCGCCGCGGCTTACGGAGGCGGGGAGCAGGGCGTTGCGGTCGATGACGCGCTGAAAGATCGGCACGCCGAACGCGGCGGGCGGCGCCATGAGTCCGTACGCCGCGCGCGGCCGGTCCTGGTCGTCGAAGAGCACGGTAAAGAGCAGCGCCTGTGCGCCGTGGCCGGTGCCGTGCACGCGCGCCGTCACCTGCTGAATACGCAGCTGGTAGCTGTTGGTCTGCTGCCGCCCTTCCACCTGGTCAAAGGCGTTGACCTGCGCCTCGCGCGGGTTGCGCGCCAGCCAGGCGGCGTGCGCGGCCACCTCGCGCCGCAGCCACGCGGCCGTCCCTGCGTCCAGCGCCGGACCGGCGACGTCCACCCCGCCGCCGCGCAGGTCGAGCGCGACGAACCGCTCCACCCCGTCGAAGCACTGGCACCAGTAGTCCTGCGAGCGGATGGAGTCGCGGAAGGTGGCGGCGCTCGGCATGGGCGTGGTGGCGGGCCGCTCCTCCAGCGCGTTGGTGGGAAAGTGCTGCAGGGTGACGAAGCCGGCTTCCAGCGTGGCTGCGGCGCGCCGGGCGAACTCCGCGGCCGCGTACGCCGCGTGGTCGTTCAGCAGGCGGCGCGTGGCCTCGCGGTGCGCGCCGGCGGCCCGGTGCGCCTGCCAGGCCACGGCGCACGCCAGCAGCAGCGCCAGGGCGAGCAGGGCGCCGGTGGCGGTGATGGCGCGTGGGCGGCGGATCCGGGGGATGATGACGGGCATCGGTGGTGTGGGGTCGATTCGGCGCGGCGGCGGGCGAAGGGAGCCGCCGCGGACACCAATCTAATGCGGCGCGCAAAGGATGCGGTCAGCCGCGGGTTCGGATGGCGTAAGGAAAGTGTAAGCGATGGGGACGAGAGGGGGATTCAGGCCGGCGGGGCCTGCAAGGGCGAATGAATTCGCGGCAACAACTACACGAAATCCGCCTGCGCGGATTGGCGGCCGTGGGGTGTCGGCAGGTATAGTGCGCGTGGAGAGATGGTATATGATCGTAGTTCTCCCCCTCTCCCGGCGCAGTTTGCCGGGGGAGGGGGCCGGGGGGTGGGGGACCCGACCGCGCGGCGCAGGCTCTAGGGGCGAGCAAGAGTGACTCCGCCGGACTCTCCGGAGCGAATGAATTCGCGGCAACAACGTCACACAGTCCGCCTTCGCGGACTCGGCGGCCGGGGGGGGTGCGGCGTCCAAGGCACCTGCGCGTCCGCAACCGGGGCAGGGAACGGTGAAGCCCCGTCCGGCAGGGCCGGACGGGGCTTCGGTTACTCCCGCGGGAGCTGGATCAGCGGGGCTTGTCCAGGTCGCGCTGGATCTCGCCCAAGCCGTCCTGCAGCTTGCCCTTGAGCTGGTCCACCTTGCCCTCGGTCTGCAGGCTCTTGTCGCCCGTAAGGCCGCCCAGGGCGTCCTTCACGTGGCCACCGGCGTGCTTCAGCTTGCCCTCGAGCGAGTTGTCCAGCCCGCGCTCGGTAAGGTTGCGATCGTCTGCCATCATCCCCTCCTCGGGAAGGTGTTTCGTTCCCCATCCGCCTCGGGAATGTAGAAGGGCAAACGCCGTGCCACGTCCGGGTAAATCGTTGCCAATTCATCACATCGAACGCCATCCGCGGAACACCGTCCGCAGCGGATCGGCGTCCTG
>DASQBH010000745.1:0-2323 GCA_035635315.1 Longimicrobium sp. | reverse complement strand
AGATCGGGTCGCTCGGGTGTCCGTGAATGCATGGAAGGTAAGCAGATGCGCGGCCCGGCGGAACAGCGGCGTCTCCATCGTCCGCGAAATCACGAGCAGACACGTGGATTTTTCCGGCCTCCCCGAGATGTGAACGTGTGGGATGAAAGCCGCCGCGGCACCGCAATCTGTCATTTCGAAGGAGGCGCCGCGTGGAACCGTCCTCCACGTCATACCCTGGCGCCGACTGAGAAATCTACTCTCGGCCCGCTCGTAACCAGTCGTCGAGCCCCCGACCCGCGGATCGTTTCTCTTCCGAAAGATGCCGCGCCGGGCCGGTTTGGTGCGTTTGCGGGCGGAGGGTGTATATTGCCGCCGATCCCCTGATCCACCGAGCAAGCGAAGAGTGCCTTGAGCTCGTCCGCATCATCCCCCATCGACCCCACCGCCGCGCGTGACCTGCTGGCCCGCGCCCGCGAGGCCCGCGCCCACGCGTACGCCCCCTACAGCCGCTTTCAGGTGGGCGCCGCGCTGCTGGCGGCGGACGGGCGCGTCTTCACCGGCTGCAACGTGGAGAACGCGTCGTACGGGCTGGCCAACTGCGCCGAGCGCGTGGCCATCGGCAAGGCGGTCAGCGAGGGGGCGCGCGAGTTCGCCGCCATCGCCGTCACCGGGCCGGAGGACGCGGTGCCCACCGCCCCGTGCGGCGCCTGCCGGCAGGTGCTGTACGAGTTCGGCCCCGACATGCCGCTCATCATGCCCTCCGGCAACGCGGACGGGTACGAGCTGACCTCGGTGGGCGCGCTGCTGCCGGGGGCGTTCGGGCCGGCGGCGCTGGCGGCCGGGCAGGGGATCCGATGATCAGCGCGGTGCCGCTGATCGAGCGGAAAAAGCGCGGCGAGGCGCTCACGGCGGACGAGCTGCGCGGCCTGCTGCGCGGCTTCGTATTGAAGGAAGTTCCCGACTACCAGATGGCCGCGTGGCTGATGGCCGTCTGCCTGCGGGGGATGACGGACGCGGAGACGCTGGCGCTTACCGAGGCGATGGTGGAGAGCGGCGCCACGCTGGACTGGCCCGGCCTGGACCGCCCGACGGTGGACAAGCACAGCACCGGCGGGGTGGGCGACAAGACGTCCATCGTCCTCGTCCCGCTGATGGCGGCGGCGGGCGCCGCGTTCGTCAAGATGTCGGGGCGCGGGCTGGGGCACACCGGCGGCACGCTGGACAAGCTGGAGTCCATCCCCGGCTTCGTCTGCGAGCTGCCGCTGGAGGAGATGCGGGCGCAGGTGCGGCGGCTGGGGTGCGCGCTGGTGGGCCAGAGCCCGGAGCTGGTCCCCGCGGACAAGATGACGTACGCCCTGCGCGACGTGACGGGAACGGTGGACAGCATCCCGCTCATCGCCGCCAGCATCATGTCCAAGAAGCTGGCGGCGGGCGCGCGCAGCATCGTGCTGGACGTAAAGTGGGGCTCCGGCGCCTTCATGCAGACGCGGGACGAGGCGCGTGAGCTGGCCTCGGTGCTGGTGCGCATCGGCGCGGGGGCGGGGCGGGGGACGCGCGCGGTGCTCAGCGGGATGCGTCAGCCGCTGGGCGCGGCGGTGGGCAACGCGCTGGAGGTGCGCGAGGCCATCGACACCCTTACCGGCGGCGGCCCGGCGGACCTGTGGGCGCTCACGCTGGAGCTGGGCTCTCACCTGCTGGAGATGTCCGGCCTGGCGCCGGACGCGGCGGAGGCGCACGCGACGCTCATCCGGCTGCGCGACAGCGGCGCGGGCGCGGAGATGCTGGAGCGGCTGATCGAGGCGCAGCACGGCGACCCGCGGGTGGTGCGCGCGCCGGAGCTGCTCCCCGCCGCGCCCGTGGTCCGCGCGTTCACGGCGGATGCGGAGGGGCCGCGGTGGATCGAGGCGGCGGACGCGCGGGGCATCGGCGACGCGGCGCTGGCGCTGGGCGCCGGGCGCAAGACCAAGGCGGACGCGGTGGATCCCGCCGTGGGCATCGTGCTGCGCGCGCGCATCGGCGACCGCGTGGAGCCCGGCCAGCCGCTGGCCGACGTGCACGCCCGCAGCGACGGGGCCGCCGAGCAGGCCTTCGCCGCCCTGCGCACCGCCTTTCGCCTCTCCTCCGACCCCGTCGCCCCCGCGGACGACGCGTACGAGACGGTGGGGTAGAGGCTTCGACAAGCTCCGAAGCGCGCCCCCTCCGGGCGAGCACCACTCGCCCACCTCCCCCAAAACTGCTGGGGGAGGTTGATGTGGGGCAGGGATCGCGGCGGTTCGGATGAGATGGGGGCGAGATGGTGGGCCGCCCCCCTCCCCGGCCCTCCCCCGCAAACTGCGCGGGG
>DASQBH010000744.1:0-4246 GCA_035635315.1 Longimicrobium sp. | reverse complement strand
GATCCGTTCCGCGGGATGGTCAGGGTCCAGCGGCACGTACGCCCCGCCCGCCTTCAGGACCGCCAGCAGCGCGATCACCATCTCGGGACTGCGCTCCAGGCAGACCGCGACCCGCGCGTCGGGCCCGACGCCCAGCGAGCGGAGGTGATGCGCCAGGCCGTTCGCCCGCGCGTTCAGCTCCGCGTAGGCAAGCGAGCGACCCTCGAAGACCACGGCCACCGCGCCGGGCGTGCGCTCCGCCTGCGCCTCGAACAGCTCGTGGACACACGCGCCGGCCGGGTACTCCGCGTCCGTCGCGTTCCACTCCTCCACCACCCGCCGCCGCTCCGCCCCGGGCAGCAGCGGCAGCCGGCGCACCGGCTGGCGCTCGTCCTCCACCATCGCTTCCAGCGCGCGGTGAAGGTAGCCGGCGAAGCGCTCCACCGTCGCGCGTTCAAAGAGCGCCGCGGCGTACTCCACCACGCCGACGATGCGGCCGTCCCGCTCGGCGAGGGCGAGTGAAAGGTCGAACTTTGCCGTCGTCCGCGCGGCCGCCTCCGCCTGCGCGGCCGGTGCGGGCCGCGGGCCCGGTTCCGGTGCCGCCAGGCCGGAAAGCTCCAGCTCGCCCTCGGGCGCGTTCTGCCAGGTGAACATCACCTGGAAGAGCGGGGTGTGCGACAGGCTCCGCGCCGGCTGCATCAACTCCACCACCTGCTCGAAGGGGATGTCCTGGTGCTGCTGCGCCCCCAGCGCCCGCCCCTTTACCCGCGCCAGCACGTCGGCCACGGAGGGAGAGCCGGAGAGGTCCACCCGCAGTGCCAGCGTGTTGATGAAGAAGCCGATCAGCCCTTCGATCTCCTTCCTTCCCCGGTTGGCCGTGGGGGTGCCGATCACCACGTCGTCCTGGCCCGACAGGCGGGAGAGCACCGCCGCCCAACCCGCCAGCAGCGTCATGAAGAGCGTGGCCCCATGCCGCTGGCCCAGTGCCTTCAGCCCCGCCGTCAGCCCCTCGCCCAGCCCGATGCCGACCCACCCGCCGGAGAAGTCCTGCCGTGCCGGCCGCGCGTGGTCCGTCGGCAGTTCCAGCAGCCCGGGCGCGCCGGCCAGCGTTTTCTGCCAGTACGCCGCCTGCTCCCGAAGGACCTCGCCCTCCACCCAGCGGCGCTGCCAGACCGCGTAGTCGGCGTACTGGATCGGCAGTCCGGCAAGCGGATCGGGGATGCCGTCGCGAAAGGCGGCGTAGAGCGCGTTCAGCTCGCGGGTGAACACGCCCATGCTCCACCCGTCGGAGACGATGTGGTGCATGGTGATGAGCAGCACGTGGTCGTCGTCGCCGATCTGCACCAGCCGTCCGCGGATGAGCGGCCCGCGCGCCAGGTCGAACGGCGCGCCCGCTTCGTCCGCCATCAGCAGGCGAAGCTCGGCGCCCGGTTCGGCGGCGCGGCGAAGGTCGTGCTCCGTGAGCTGGAAGGGGCTCTCCTCCGCCGGCGCGACCCGCTGCACCGGCTCGCCATCCACCTCGGCGAAGGTGGTGCGCAGCGCCTCGTGCCGCGCCACGATCCGGTCCAGCGCCCGCCGCAGCGCGGGCCGGTGCAGCTCGCCCCGCAGCCGCTGGCGCATGGGGATGTGGTACGCCGACCCCGCGCCCTCCAGCCGTTCGATGAACCAGAGCCGCTGCTGCGCGAACGAGAGCGGCAGCGGCGCCGAGCGGTCCGCCGGCTCGATCGGCGGGAGCGCGGTGCGCGCCGCGTCGTCGATGGCCCGGGCAAGATCCGCCAGCACCGGGCGCTCGAACAGGTCGCCGAGCGCCGCCTCCGCACCCAGCACCTGGCGTACGCGAGAGATCACGCGGACGGCGAGCAGCGAGTGGCCGCCCAGCTCGAAGAAGCTGTCGTGGCGGCCCACCCGCTCCACGCCCAGCACCTCGGCCCAGATCCCGGCCAGTGCCTCCTCGGTCTCGCCCACGGGCGCCGCGTACTCGTGGGCCGCATAGGCATCCCCTTCCGGGGCGGGGAGCGCCCTGCGGTCGGTCTTCCCGTTCGGGGTGAGCGGATACGCCTCCATCCACACGTACGCCGCCGGCACCATGTATCCCGGCAGACGGTCGGAGAGATGCGCCTTCAGCGCGTCCACGGCGGCCGGCTCATCCCCCAGGTAGTACGCCACCAGGCGCCGGTCGCCGGGTGCGTCCTCGCGGACCAGGACGACCGGGGCGCGCACACCCGGGTGCTCCGCGAGCCGCGCCTCGATCTCCCCCAGCTCGATGCGGTAGCCGCGCACCTTCACCTGGAAGTCGATCCGGCCCAGGTACTCGAGTGCGAAAGTGCGAGAGTGCGAGAGTGCGAGAGTAAGGGATTCCTCACGCAAATCATCATCCCCGTCCCACTTTCGCACTTCCGCACTTTCGCACTTTCGCACTTCCTTCCACCGCACGCGGTCCATCACCCGGTACATCCGCGCTCCCGGCGCACCGAACGGACAGGGGACGAAGCGCTCCGCCGTCATCCCGGGACGATTCGCGTATCCGCGCGACAGGCCGTCGCCCGCAAGGTAGAGCTCGCCCACGGTGCCGACGGGCACCGGCTGAAGGTGCGCATCCAGCACGTACGCCCGCGTGTTCGCCACCGGCGTGCCGACCAGCACCTGCTCCGCGCCGCGCGGCACGACATAGTACGTGGAGTACGTGGTGTCCTCCGTCGGCCCGTAGAGGTTGCCGACCTTCTCCACCGTCTCCAGCCCGTACAGCCCCTGCGCCAGCGCGTTCGGCAGCGCCTCGCCGCCCAGGTTCAGCGTCTTCACGCACGCCGGGATGCCGCCGCTCTTCAGCAGTTCCGCCGCCGCGCTGGGCACCATGCTGACGTGCACGACGTCCTCATCGACCGTCGCCAGCTCCAGCGCGTTCTCCACCAGCACCAGCTTTCCGCCCCAGGCGAGCGTGCCGAACACCTCGGCGACGCTGACGTCGAAGTTGATGGAGGTGGAGAAGAGCACCGACGAGCGCTCCTCGTCCGTCACGTTCTCCCGCAGCCAGTGCAGCAGGACGACGACGGAGGAGTGGCGGATCATCACTCCCTTCGGGCGGCCCGTGGACCCGGAGGTGAAGATGACGTGCGACAGGTTTTCGGGACCGGCGCCGCTCTCCGGCCCGTCGGCGGATTCCGCCGCGATGGCGTCGCGGTCGCGGTCGAGCAGAAGCGCGGCCGCGCCCTCCGGCAACCGGTCCGCGAGGGCGGAGTCGGTGATGACCAGCGTGACCGCGGCGTCCTGGACCATGTAGCCCAGCCGCTCCCGCGGGTACGCCGGGTCCAGCGGGACATATGCGCCCCCCGCCTTCAGCACGCCCAGCATCGCGGCCACCAGCTCCGGCGTGCGCGGCAGGCAGATGCCCACGCGCACCTCCGCCCCCACGCCGCGCCGCCGCAGCGCGTTGGCCAGCCGGTTCGCCCGCGCCTCCAGCTGCGCGTACGTCAGCCGCTCCCCGCGCCAGGAGAGCGCGACGGCGTGCGGCGTCCGCGCCACCTGCGCGCGGAACAGCGCGTGGACACACGCGCCACGGGGGTACCCGGAATCAGTGCCGCTCCACTCCTCCACGACCAGGCGGCGCTCCGTCTCCGGAAGCAGCGGCAGCCGGTCCACGGCCTGGTTCTCGTCCGCCGCCATCGCCTCCAGCACCCGCCGCAGGTAGCCGAGGTGCCGCTCCACCGTGGCGCGGTCGAAAAGCGCGGTGGCGTACGTCAGGGTGCCGGCGATGCGGCCGTCCCGCTCAGCGAGGTCGAGTGAAAGGTCGAACTTCGCCGTCGTCCACGCGGCCGCCCCCGCCTGCGCGGCCGGTGCAGGCCGCGGGCGCGGTTCCGGTGCCGCCAGGCCGGAAAGCTCCAGCTTGCCCTCGGGCGCGTTCTGCCAGGTGAACATCACCTGGAAGAGCGGGGTGTGCGACAGGCTCCGCGCCGGCTGCACCAGCTCCACCACCTGCTCGAAGGGGATGTCCTGGTTCTGCTGCGCCCCCAGCGCCCGCGCCTTCACCCGCCCAAGCAGCTCCGCCACGGTGGGTGAGCCGGAAAGGTCCACGCGCAGGGCCAGGGTGTTGACGAAGAAGCCGATCAGCCCCTCGATCTCCGCCCGCCCGCGGTTGGCGCTGGGCGTGCCGACGACCACGTCGTCCTGGCCCGACAGGCGCGCCAGCAACACGGCCCAGCCGGCCAGCAGCGTCATGAACGGCGTGGTGCCGTGGCGCCGGCCCAGCGCCTTCAGGCCGGCCGTGAGCTCC
>DASQBH010000743.1:0-3185 GCA_035635315.1 Longimicrobium sp. | reverse complement strand
CGCAAGCCGGGAGAAGGTCCTTCGGTCGCGCGCAGGTCATTGTGTGACTTCTGGTTACACGTGGTGCGCTCCCTCAGGATGACATCGCTTCTTTCCATGCCTGAGGTTTGGCAACACCCTCTCAGGAAACCAATCGTCAGGCGGATCAGGGTGCCGAACGCGTGGGCTGGGGCTAATCCGCGTCTCACCGGGGTTTCATCGGACGCTAACGACGTTCCGGGGACGGTGGGTATCCAATCCCGCGAGCGCATTGTCGGCGCTCCACGATGACGTTCGCGACCAACTCCCGATGAGGGCTGACCGATGCTACACGCTGCTTTGCGCGCGGGCCGCCGCGCCGCCGCTCTTCCGCTGCTGCTGGCCATCACCCTGGCCCCGCCCGCCTGCGGCCAGGCTCCCACCCCCGCCGACGCCATCGCCGCGGGCACCTTCGCCTACGACCGCGGCGCGCCGCTGGAACTGCGCGACTCGCTGGAATCCGTCGAGAACGGCGTGGAGACGCACGCCATCAGCTACGCCAGCCCCAGGGGCGGCCGCGTGACGGGGCTGCTGTTCGTGCCGCAGGGCGGGGGACGCAAGGCGGGGATCGTGAACATGCACGGCGCGCCGGGAAGCGCGCGGCAGGTGGCCGCCAGCTCGGCGGCGCTGGCGCGGCGCGGGGCGGTGGTGGTGGCCATCGACGCGCCGTTCACCCGCCGCGGCGGCGAGATGGTGACGTTCACCGCGGCCGACAGCGCCGAGCACGTGCAGCTGGTGATCGACCTGCAGCGCGCCGTGGACCTGCTGCTGGCCCGGCCGGACGTGGACTCCGCGCGCATCGCGTACGTGGGCGGCAGCTACGGCGGGGCGGTGGGGACGATGTACGCCGCCGTGGACCCGCGCCCCGCCGCGTACGTGCTCTTTGTCCCCGATGGCGGGATGGTGTCGCACTTTACCGGCGTGGACGGCTCCTTTGAAGGTCCGCTGACCCGGATGTCCGCGAACGTGCGCGACCCCTGGCTGGCCGCCATGCGCCCGGTGGAGGGCATCGGCTACGTGGACCGGGTAAAGCCGGGGAGCATCCTGTTCCAGAACGGCCGGCAGGACCCGTACGTCCCCGCCGACAAGGCGGCCCTGCTGCACCGCACCGCCGGCGCCTCGCACACGGTGCAGTGGTACGAGAGCGGCCACGCGCTCCCCGCGCAGGCGCGCATCGACCGCTGGCAGTTCCTGGCCGAGCGCATCGGCACCGCCGCGCCCACGGACGAGGAGCGCACCGCCGCGCGCAACGCGCCGCCGCCCCAGCAGCCGCAGGCCACGCCGCACCGGCGCGGGTAGGATCGAGCGAGCGGGGGAAAAAGATCGGCCTCATACCGAATCCGGAAAAACAACATCTAAAGGTACAGAGGAACAGAGAACAGCCAGAGGAACAGAGGAAACCGATCTCCCTCTGTTCCTCTGGCTGTTCTCTGCTTCGCCCATGTCCAGGAATGCTGGCGGTCGGTATACCTCGACGCTTGCGCCGTCCGGTCGGCGAGCGTTCCAATCGCCCGGACAGGTTGCTGGTGCGCCTGGACGCTCGGGCGCGAATCCCTGTGTCCATCAGATCAGAAACAAGAGTATTGCCCCGACTCCGGACGCAAATAGATTGGGTGCGCCACGTAAATATCTCTTCCGGCGCGCGCCCTTCTCACCCTCCCCGATTTCCGCCGCGTTGAACAACACCGGATCCCGCGCCCGGCAGGCGCGCAAACTCCGGTGGCCATTCTGATCGGACGAACGTCACGAACAGGGAAAGCTTTGATGAGGATGCCATCGGGCGGGCTGCGGCAGGGTCGCTGGTCATTGGACCGCACACGCGCTGGCCGTACCAGGATCGCGCGAGCATGCCTCCGGCGCGCGTTCCTGCTGATGCTGCCCTCGATGTGGATCACGCCGGCTTCAGGCCAGGCGGCGTGTCGCGGCGGCCTTCCCCCCGGTCTGACCAGCGCGGCCCTGAACGCGAGCTCTGGAAGCGCCCTGGTGGACGCCGTGGTGGTGGACGGGTTCACCTTCCTGCTGCGTGAGACCGGCCTCGCACCGGCGATCCATTACCGGCCCGGCAGCACACAACTGCTGGCTGTCCGTCCGGGTCCCAACCTGGCAACCGGGGCGGGCGCGATCATTCTCGGCTCCAGCAAACTGGACGCCGAGCTCTTCCGCGAAAGGCGGGGCCCGGCCGCCGTGCAGGGTCTGGTGGCGCACGAGTTTGGTCACATCGTCCAGTTCAGCCGCACCACGACGCACTTTGCCCGACCGTACCACTGTGAATTGCACGCGGATTTCCTCGCCGGCTACTTCCTGGGGCGCAGCGTTGCCGGTGACGGGCCGCCCGCCGGGATCAACGACCTCATGACCGCGCTCGCGGCGATCGCCGATCACGTCGACGAAGCCGCGGATGCCGCCGACCGAACCGCGGGCCTCGTTCACGGCACCCGCGCGCAGAGGCGCGCCGCCGCGCTGCTCGGCTACCAGGCTCGAAGCCAGCCGAGTCCGCAGGCGTACGACCTGGGCGAGCGCGTAATCCTCACGCTCGCGGACAGCTTTCACAACGCGGTTCCGCAGATTCGACGGATTCGGCGCGTGGACCACGATCCGGCGGCGGCGGCATGGCTCCGCGTGGTAAGCGAGCGCACGCTCTGGGGGCACGACACGGGCCTGCCCAGGGCGACCACGGTCGCCACGTACGAGACACCGGCACCGAGCCGCTCATCGTTCGGCTCGACGTGGAGAGCTTCATCCTGGACGGGGCGGGCGCCGGGGCCCGGCGACTGACCACCCAGTCGCGGCAGGTCGAGATCGCCCCGGGGCAGACCGTCACGATCGAGGGCACCGTTCCGCTTTATCCAGCCCTGGACGGCAGCCTGGTCGAGGTCCTCGGGGTGAGGACCATCGCCTTCAAGCGGAACATCGGTTCAAACTGATCCGGCGGCGCTCGAATTATCGACCATTGATGTATACAGACAGACTCCTGCTGTTCACCTCAAGCCAAACCCGAGACGTTTATCATGACTCACTCGTATTACCTCCGTTTCATCTTGGTCCTCATCGCCGCGGTTACCGGCATCTCCGCCAACGCACAAGCGCAAGGTGAAGCCGCGCTTCCGCGGGCGAGGGTTGTAACTCGCATGGCGATGGTCATCGACACCTTGCGCCTCATCAAGGCT
>DASQBH010000742.1:0-2916 GCA_035635315.1 Longimicrobium sp. | reverse complement strand
GGTCATGGATGAAGGTGTGTCGCGTTCGAGCGTTTGCGGCCGGCCGTCTCCCGGGCGAGTGAATTCGCGGCTGGGAAAACGCGATGTCGGCCTTCGCCGACGGGTCCGGTGCGA
This sequence comes from Longimicrobium sp., assembly GCA_035635315.1. Classification (GTDB taxonomy): domain Bacteria; phylum Gemmatimonadota; class Gemmatimonadetes; order Longimicrobiales; family Longimicrobiaceae; genus Longimicrobium. The sequence goes on along the minus strand of DASQBH010000742.1, from coordinate 2,802 downwards.
GCAGCGGGATGCCGAGCGTTGCCGACGGTTCGCACATGGTTGGTCATCGATGAAGGTGCGTCGCGTTCGAGCGGTTGCGGCCGGCCGTCTCCCGGGCGAATGAATTCGCGGCTGCGAAAACGCGATGTCGGCCTTCGCCGACGGATCCGGTGCGAGCGGCGGGATGCGGAGCGTTGCCGACGGTTCGCACACGGATCGGTAGCGGCAGCCGGGGGCTTCGCATTATTCCCCCTCTCTTGAGATGAACCCGTCCGCGAAGGCGGACATTGCGTCTTCCAGCCGCGAATTCATTCGCCAGGCGTTTCCCAGCCGCGAATTCATTCGCCGGGCGGGGCCGCGGATGGAGCGCGATACACGAAGATCCAACGAAATCCGCCCCTCTCCGGAAAACCGGGGGAGGGGCGGGTCTACATCCATCGACCGAATCCGATCAGCGAGCTACTGCTGGCACTCGGCGTTCGGGTCCGGGCGAGGCCGGTCGACCACCGGGCGCGCGTCGCGGTTGGCGACGGTCTCGGTGATGGCGCTGATCAGGCGGGCCACCCGCACCAGCTTGTCGTACTCGATGTACTGCGGCTCGTCCGTGAGCATGTGGTAGTCGCTGTGGCCGCCGGTGGTAAAGAACGTCACCGGGATGCCGAAGCGCGCGTAGTTCCAGTGGTCAGACCGGCAGTAGATCTGCTGCTCGTGCCCCGGGGCGTCCATCCCGTAGTCGAAGCGGAAGCCGTGATTTCCCGTACGGTTCACCTCCTCCACCAGATCGCCCAGCTCCGTCGACAGCCGCCGCGATCCCACCAGCTCCAGGTACCCCGGCCCGCCGTTGGCCAGGTCGCCCGTGGCCCCGCGGCCGATCATGTCGATGTTCAGCTGCGCCACGATGCTGTCCAGCGGCACCGTGGGATGATCGGTGAAGTACTCCGATCCCAGGAGCCCCACCTCCTCCGCCGTGTGCCAGACGAAGAGGAGCGAGCGCCGCGGCTTCGTCCGCTGCGACGCGAAGTACTGGGCGATCTCCAGCAGCCCCGCCGTCCCCGACGCATCGTCGTCCGCTCCGTTGAAGACGGAGTCCAGCCGCGCGGGGCCCTCGGCGCGCACGCGGGCCAGCTCGGCGCGGAAGGCGGCGCGGTTCTCGTCCGTCCACGCGGCCGGCTCGCCGTCCAGCCCCTGGGGGCGCAGGATGCGGTTGAAGGCCAGCAGCGAGTCGTGGTCCAGCGGCTCGTGCGTCACCCCCACGTGGTCGTTGTGGGCGCCCAGGGCCACGTACTGCCCGCGCAGCGCCGGATCGCTCCCCGGGAGGATGGCGACCACGTTGCGGGCGGGGAACGGGATGGGCCCCTCGAAGAACACGGCCCGGCCGCTGACCGTGCGCCCCGCCGCGCCCACCTGCGCCGCGTCGATCGGCGTGCCCAGCAGCCGCCCGGCCGCCGCGTTGCTGATGATGAAGCCCACCGGGACGCGCGGTCCGGCCGCGGGCACGCCGGTGTCCATGGTCGTGCTGGTCTCGCGAAAGAAGTCGACCAGCCCGGACGGGGTGTAGTCCAGCGTGGCGAAGGCCACCCCCGCCGCGTCGGCAAAGCGCTCGTACGTCCGCCCGCCGGCGTAGAACTGGCTGGCCGGCTGCCCGCCGGGCCCGCGCGGCGCCGCAAAGACCACCAGCTTGCCGCGCGCGGCTTCGGGCGAGATCATCCGCGCCTCGTCGCCCACGCGCCCGCCGTACACCACCTGCACGCCGCTCCCCTCGAACCGGTCGCCGAAGCGGAGCACGTTGCCGTAGTTGGGGACCATCAGAAAGTCGGTGCCGTACTTCAGCGCGGCGCCGTCCACCGTGAGCGAGGCGCCCGGCTCCACCCCCCGCTGCCGCAGCGGGACGTTCTGAAAGAAGGTGCCGTTGTCGCCGGCGGGCTGCAGCCCGATGCGCCGCGCCTCGGCGGCGATGTAGTCGGTGCCCATCACGCCGCCGCGGGTGCCGGCCTGGCGCCCCTTCATGCTGTCGGCGGAGAGCCCGTAGATGCGGCTGCGAAAGTCGTTCGCGGTGATCTCGCCGACCGTGGGCCGCGGAGTGAAGGTGAGCGGCCCCTCGGTGCGGGGCGCCTGGGCCGCCGCCGGCGCCGCGACGAGCGCGGCCGCGGCCAGGGCGGCCAGACGGGTGCGGTGGTTCACGGTTGTAGCCTTGTGTGGATTGGGAAAGCGGGGCGCCGGCCGGCGCCCCGCCGATGTAGGAGGCTAGGAGCGCGTGCGCGGAGCGGAGGGTCGGGCCGCGGCGCGGGCCAGCGCGTCGGTCTGGGTGCGGGCGCCGCGCAGCACCTCCACGGCGCTCTGCAGCTGCCGGTCGCGCGGCGCGGCGCGGCGGAAGGCGGCGGAGTCGCCGTACGCGAACTCCAGCACGCGGTCTTCCAGCAGGCGGTCCACCAGCGCGCCGCCGGCGCGGTACTTCTCCGGATCCACCTGCATCCCCCGACGCTCCAGCCGCCGCAGCAGCTCGGCGCGCACGGCGGGGTCGGAGCGGAAGTCGGCGGGGGCGTCGAGGCCCATGTCCACCGCCATCTCCTGCAGCACCTCGTTCACCACCCCGCCGCGCGCCGCCAGCACGCGCATCAGCTCGCGCTCGGCGCCGGCCAGCGAGTCCGGCTGCACCGCCACGTCCGGCGTGATGCCGCCGCCGCCGTACACGGGGCGGCCGGCGTCGCTGCGGAACACGGGGCGCTCCGTCACCGAGTCCGCCGGCACCTCCACCAGCCGCCCCTCGGCCGTAAGCCGGCGGGGGCGCTGGATGGTGCGGCCGCTGGGCGTGTACCAGCGCCC
>DASQBH010000741.1:0-4163 GCA_035635315.1 Longimicrobium sp. | reverse complement strand
GGGCTGGATTCCATCGTCAAGCACCACCGGATGATCGAGCACGTGATCGCGGTGCAGCAGGTGGCGGAGACCATCGGCCTGTTTGGCGGTGCCGGGCTGGATTCCCGGTCGCCGCTGGTGAACGGGCAGCATCAGCCCACGGTGTACATGGCGCCGGGCGAGGTGCAGCGGTGGCGCATCGTCAACGAGAACACCACCAAGACCAGCAAGACCTTCGACATCGGGTTCTACGACTATCCCAACAAGGACGAGCCCCGCCTGTACGACATCGCGCGCGACGGCGTGCAGTTCGCTCCGGAAAACTACGATCCGGATCATCACGACGTGAGCCTGCACATGGCGCCGGGCCAGCGGCTGGACGTCTTTGTGCGGGCCCCCCTGGCCGAGGGCGTGCACCTGTTCGAGGTCAGCCACAACGGGGGCGCCAGCCGCGAGTCGCGGGACCCCACCCTGATTCCCGACAGGGACCAGGTGAACACCAACGCGTCCGTCGAGGCCGACGCGCCGCCGGTGGTGGTGCTCAAGGTGGTGGTGGACCGCCGCCTGCGCGGCCGCAACACGCACCTGCCGCGCACCCTTCCCCTGCAGCCGGAGTTCCTGCGCGGGGACCTGCGCGGGGCGCGCGACACCGCGGTGGTGGTGTTCACCGACTCGCTGTTCCGCTACCCCACCCAGTTCTACCTGGGAAGCCGGCTGAACCCGTTCCAGCGCTGGAACGACAACACCGTGTTCGTTCCGTCCAACGCCCGCGGAACCGCCATGCCCATGGTGCTGCGCGACACGCAGACCTGGAAGATCGTCAACAACAGCGAGGAGGGGATCAACCATCCCTTCCACATCCACATCAACCCCTTCCAGGTGGACTCGGTGGTCTACCCGCGCGGCAAGGACGACCCGTTCTACCAGACGTACGAGCAGCTGAACGCCGCGGCCGCCCGGGGGCACCCCATCTGGCTGGACGTGCTGCCGCTGCCCATTCCCCGCAGCGACACGACGCACGTGCAAAAGGACAGCGGCAAGGTGGACACCGTGATAACCCGCGTCGAAGCGTACGCGGTCATCACGCAGGCGTACGACGACTTCCAGGGGTGCAGGGACGAGAACTGCGGCCCGCCCACGGGATATTTCGTGATGCACTGCCACATCCTGGGCCACGAAGAGCGGGGGATGATGCAGGTGCTGCAGGTGGTCAATCCCGGGGAGCCGGTGTCGCCGCCCGAAGGCCACGTCGCCCCCGGCCACGGCCACGGCGCGCACCAGCCGGGCGCGGGACAGGGGAGCGGACAGGGGAGGGGCGGAGGACAGGGCGGAGGCGGCGGACGCGGGCAGCAGCAGAACCCGCAGCCGCAGCACCAGCACTGACGGTCGGCGGACTCCGTGATTGAGTGATCACCGGAGGACGCCGGGAAAACAGCGAGGACGCGGAGAGCGACGTGAGCTCTCCGCGTCCTTGCATTCAGGAACCGAGTGGGGTGGCTGGAGCCCCCAGGGACGGACCACGGCGCGTGCGGCCGTGGTCCGGCGGAGCGCCGGTCAGCAGGGTGGGGGGCTGAGGCAGTTCTGGGCGCCTGAGGGTCTGCATCTGGACAGACACCCGCTGAGCAGGAATGTCGCCATGCAGGTGTCGGTCGGGTAGGTGCCCTCCGAGGCACCATGCACCGTGCCGCGTGCACCCTCGGATGATTCCACCTCGAAACTTTCTACCGACAGCGATTCGACGTCGAGCATCAGCTTTTTCATGGTGTGCTCCTGGGAGGCGGGATTCCAGCACGTAGCGCCGCACGACACTACACCCTACGGACATTCACCTATCCGGACAAAATGCGCAAGATGCGGAACGGGGATTGCGGGCAGATGGAGACTCGTCGCGCATTATCCTTACCCGCTGCTCACGTGGAGAATGCACATGAACAAGATCAAGCTGAACCTGGACCACCTGCAGGTGGAATCGTTCGAGACCGCCTCCGCCAGCACGGAGCGCGGCACCGTGCACGGGCATTACAGCCAGCGCGGCACCTGCGACGCGCGTGCGGCCACCTGCCAGGACGGCCGCTCCTGCACCGCCCGCTGCGGCACGGCCCTCGGCTGCACGGTCGCCATCTGACCGAACCGGATCCGCCGCGCTACGGGGAAACGGCGGAGCCAACGGAGTTTTCCTCCGTTGGCTCCGTTGACTCCGTGAACGCGTCTGGAAGCGGACGCGCAGGTGCCCGGATCGCCGACGCACCCCGGCCGCCGAGTCCGCGCAGGCGGACTGTGTGACGTTGTTGCCGCGAATTCATTCGCTCCGGGACGCAGCCGGCAGACGCGCCCGTTGCGGACGCACAACCGCCCGGATCGCCGCACGCACCCCGGCCGCCGAGTCCGCGCAGGCGGACTTCGTGTAGTTGTTGCCGCGAAGCCGCGAATTCATTCGCCCGGCAGGCGGACGCCAGCTCCATCCATCCAGGCGCGGCCGAACCCTCCCCTCTCCGCGAGGCACGAGCGGGGAGGGGCCGGGGAGGGGCCCCTACTCCACCCGCCGCAGCTGCGGGATGCGCCACACGGCGAGCAGCGTAACGACGCCCAGCACCGCGATCCCCCAGAACACCACGTGCAGGCTGTCCGCCAGCCCCACGCGCAGCAGCGCCAGCACGTCCGCCGGCAGCTGCGCGGCGCGGGGAGCGGCCTCGCTCATCAGGTCCTGGATGCTGTCCAGCGACACCCGCCCCTCCAGCCCCTCGCGCCCCAGGTAGCGCGCCATCTGGTAGTTCAGCACCCCGCCAAAGAGCGCCGCGCCCAGCGCGTTTCCCAGGATGCGCATCAGCATGTTGCTGGCGGTGGCCACGCCGCGCTGGTTCCACGGCACGCTGCTCTGGATGGCGATGAGCGTCGTGCTGTTCACCAGCCCCATCCCGATGCCGATGATGAACGAGCCGATCCCCGCCGGCACCGCCCCGCGCGGCGCCAGCAGCGCGATGATCAGGCTCCCCGCCAGCAGGCACACGCCGCCCCACCGCACCAGCCGCGGCACGCCCATGTCGATGATGTGCTTTCCCGCGTAGAACGCCGCCATCGGCCACCCCAGCGTCATGGACGACAGCGCGAACCCCGCCAGCAGCGCCGACCCGCCCAGCACCCCCTGCACGTAGGTGGGCAGAAAGGTAATCAGGCCGATCATCATGATCCCCGACGTGAGCGTGGCCACGTTGGCGTAGCGGATGAGCCCGTTTCCCCACAGCCCCATGTGCATCAGCGGGTCCGGCGCGCGGTGCTCTTGGCGGATGAACAGCAGCAGCGCGACGACGAACGCCGCGAACAGCGGCAGCACCGCCCGCAGCCCCCACGCGCTGGCCTGCGTGAGCCCCAGCATCAGCGACCCGACGCCCACCAGCAGGAGCGACGCGCCCGCGTAGTCGATGCGCCGCGCCTCCGGCTCTACCCCCTCGTGCAGGTACACGACGATCAGCGCGATGGCCGCGACGCCGAACGGCAGGTTGATCCAGAAGATCCACGGCCAGCCGATGCTGTGCACGATCAATCCGCCCGCCAGCGGCCCCAGGATGGACGACGCCCCCCACAGCCCGCTGATGTACCCCTGCACCCGCCCCCGCTCCTCCAGCGGATACAGGTCCGCCGCAAGCGTGGTGATCACCGGCTGCACGGCGCCCGCGCCCAGCCCCTGGAGAAAGCGGAAGGCGATCAGCATTGCCATGGTCCCCGCGAACCCGCAGGCGATGGAGCCCAGCAGAAAGACGACCACGCCGAAGATGAACACCGGCTTGCGGCCGACGAGGTCGGAGAGCTTGCCGAAGATGGGGATGGTGACGGCCTGCACCAGCAGGTACGACGAGAACACCCAGCTGTAGAGCTCGAACCCGCCCAGCTCGGCCGAGATGCTGGGCATGGCCGTGGCCACGATGGTGACCTCGATGGCCGACATGAACATGGCCAGCAGCAGCGCCGTGAACACCAGGGCGCGGTGGGTCGTGGTTTCCTTCAACGCGGTGACCGGATGGATGATGGATGACGACGGTGGATGCGCCGCGGCGGCTTTGCACCCCCCGTACCGCACATCGACGCAGAACCGGCCTGCCTCGAAGAAATCGACGGAGCCGGCGGAGACAGGATCCGCCCGCTCCGTCTGCTCCTGGCCAGGCGTGCTGCTTCGGGAGGATGATACG